>JAJRWE010000154.1 GCA_024276955.1 Gammaproteobacteria bacterium | reverse complement strand
TGGATGGGGTGAAGTGTGCGTTTGCGGTGACGCAGGGCAAGGCGCAATGACGCGGAATAGTTGTTCTATTCCAAGGAGTTGCAACGCAGCCATGCATCACCGCAAGCGTGCAATTCACCCCGTAGCGTGGCTCACCCAGCATGAAGTAGTAAATCGATGTCAATAACTTCCATATCAATAAGTTAGCATCAGAATGGCGCGGTCAACTGAGGATTCTAGGTTTAAGTACCCACGCGGAGCAGGTTATTCGAATGGCATGTGGGCACAGAAAACGTGCTCATCCTACTGGGCTGCTCCGGCATGCTGGAGTTCACAAAAAGCGTTCACTCCAACCTACTTTATCTCTCTAACTCATTGGGCTTTGCTATTGCGGGAAATGAAGACCGCGATGCCCGGTTGCCAGGCCTGGAAGAGGGGCAGCATCCCTCAATCAAAACCGATAGACACCCGTACCCGGCCATCCTCAACGTGCATGGATTTCATTTCACTCTTGGCCAGCGAGTGATTGAGGTCTTGCTCTCGCACCTGATAAATGCGCACCAAAGGAAGCGTTTTCACCAATACATCGGCCAAGCTGGCGCGAAATGTCTTTTGGCGCTCGCCCGAGATAGTCTCCATATTGAAACTCCGGATTCTCGGAATACCCAAAAACAGTTCACCGGTCGAAGGCTTGTAATGCAAGCCGACATCGACCACCACCTGCCCCCGCCGCTGGCCTTCACCTGAAATGCTGACGATCACCGGGATGTCCAACCGCAAATTGTCGGCACCTTGCCGCAGGATCACCGTGGGCTCGGTTAGGGTCAGCCTGGCAGCAGCGGTATATTCACGCAGGGGAAAATACATCAGCAGCGCGCCTTGTATGCGCGCACTATCGATACTAAAGGAATAAACGGCAAAGACCTTCGCCGGAAACAGCAACGCAAGGCCGATGAACAGAAGGTAAACGAGCCGGGATTTCTGCTGTGCAGATGATTTCATTCGACAACGGGGGAAGCCGGAAACATCCCGGGATCATAACACCAAATCGCGTTTACGAAACTTCCGCCCAACCTAGTTTTTGCGCCAGCCCCGAGCTGCGCCGCACGCGCTCGCGGCAGCCCTGCAGCAGGGCCGGGGCGCTGGCGCTGATGTGCAGCTGGCTGCGGGCGCGGGTGATGCCGGTGTAGATCAGCTCGCGGCTGAGCAAGGGAGTCACTGCCTCAAAGGGCAGCACCAGCAGCACCTGCTCGAATTCCGAGCCCTGCGACTCGTGCACCGTCAGCGCCCAGGCAGGGACGTGCTCGGGCAGGCTGCGCAGCGGAATGTCGCGCAGCTGGCCGTCTGCGGTGCGGAACCAGGCACGCAGCTCGCCCCGGCCATCACGCCACAGCAGGCCGATGTCGCCGTTGTACAGTTCTGTTTCGTAATCGTTCACCGTAACCATCACCGGCTTGCCGTGGAATTCATCACCCGCCTCGATCAGGCCCCGCACGCGCAGACGCTCGCCGATGGTGCGGTTCACCTCATCGACGCCGAAGGGGCCACTGCGCAGGGCACATAGCACGCGGATCTGCTCGAAAATGTGCAGCGCCGCGTCGACCTCGTCACAGTGCAGGTAGGCGATGTATTGCTGCACCGCCCATTGCAGGGCATCACTGCAAATAGATTGCTCGTTATTTTCATGCCAGACCAGCTGCCCCGAAGGGTCATCTCGCAGCAGGGCCAGCGCCGCCTCGGCCTCGCCCTGGTTGACCCGTTGCGCCAGTTGGCCAATGCCGCTGCCGGCGTCAAAGCGGTAGCTGGTGCGCAGCAGGCCGATAGCGCTGGCGACGGGCGGCGCCGTTTCGCTTGCCGGCAGTGCCACCGCGGGCGCGCCCGTGAGTGTGGCGAGAGTCTGCACCTGTGCGGTGGCGTAACAAATGGGCTGACCATGGCCGGTGATGTCACCCAGCACATTGCCCGCCTCCACCGAGGCCAGCTGGTCGCGGTCGCCGAGCAGGATGATACGGGCATTTTCCGGCAATGCCGTCAGCAGCCGCGCCATCATCGGCAGGTCGATCATGGACGCCTCGTCCACCACCAGGCAATCCAGCAGCAGCGGATTACGGCGATGGTGGGCGAAGCGGCGACCGTTGAAGCCGAGCAGGCGATGCAGGGTGCTGGCCTGATCGGGGATGCGGGCGCGCAGCTCATCGGCGATATCGATATCGGCCTTGCGCTGGCGAATGGCATCCACCATGCGCGCGGCGGCCTTGCCGGTGGGTGCGGCGAGGCGGATGTGCATGTCGGGCTGCTGCTCCAGCAGCAGCGCCAGCACCTTGACCACGGTACTGGTCTTGCCGGTGCCGGGGCCGCCGGAGATCACCGCAAAACGCTGCGACACGGCCAGCGCCGAGGCGAGCTTCTGCCAGTCCGGGCCGTTGTTGCTGGCCGGAAACAGACGCGCCAGTCCGCCCGTCAGGCGCGCCGCGTCCAGCACCGGCGGCGACGCGAGGCGAGCGGAGATCGCCGCCAGCACCTGTTGCTCGAATTGCCACAGGCGGTGCAGGTAGAGCCGCCCGTCCTCGAGGATCAGCGGCGCAAGCTCGCCGGGCCGGCCCACCGCCGCATCGGCCGACAGCTCGCGCAGCCACTGTCTCAGCCCAGGTGCGAGCAAGGGCGTCGTGGACGAGTTTGCCCCGGCGTTGAACAGCGGCGCGCCGGCATGGCGGTGCAGGTCCACGCACACATCACCCTGCTGATTGCGCTCGCTCACCAGCGCCGCGCTCAGCGCCAGGGTGCCGTCTTCGTCACGCTGGTATTTGCCGGCCAGGAAGCGGGCGAAGAAATAGGCCAGCGGACTCAGGCTGCCGGCCTGCATGGCGGCATAAAGTTGGCTACTCATGGTTAGCCTCCGGCGCGAACAGCTGCTGGTCCAGCCACGCGATCAGGGCCGGATCTGGCAGGTCGAAGTGGATGCCAAAATCCGGCCCGCTGGCGGGGCGCATGCCGCGCAGGAACAGGTAATAGACACCGCCGAAATGCGTGCCGTAATCGTAGCTGGCGAGACGCTGGCGCAGGTAGCGATGCAGGGCCAGCGCATACAACAGGTATTGCAGGTCGTAGCGGCGGTCCAGCACCGCCTGGCGCAGCTTGTCCGGCGCATAGTCGCCCAGCGCGCCACCGAGGAAATTGCTTTTATAGTCGGCGATATAAAAGCGGCCGTCATGCTCGAAGACGAGATCAATGATGCCGGTGATCATACCGCGGAAGTCGTCGATGCCGATGGGCGACAGTGGTTGCCCGGCGGCCTGTTGCAGGCGCTCGTTGAGGGCGGTGACGTCTACCCCGCCGATGGCGAAGTCGAAGGCCATTTCGTTGAGACGCTGGCCATTGGCGAGCTGTCGCAGGCACAGGCCCTGCGCATCCAGTGGCGTATCGACGATATCGCGCAGCCAGTGTTGCAGGGTGTCGAGATGATGCGCAGGGTCAAGGCCGAAGCGCTGCGCAAGCTGGCTTGTCAGCGCCGCCACCTGCGCCTCCAGTTCGGCCTGAAAATTCAGCCGCTCCAGCAACAGGTGCAGGAAGGAGCCGACATGACTGCCGGCGGGAAAATTCAGCACCGGATCCTCGCCGCGCGGGCTGCCGCCACGGTGCACCTGGTGGATGTCGCGGGTCAGGGCGGTGAAGCTGGCCACGCGCCAGTCGCTGGCGATGGCGCCGGTGAAGTCGGCGGGGGCGAGAGATGGAGGCATTGTCTGTGGCAATGGCGCGCCGCCGCCCGCCGGAATCCGCGGCAGATCGCACAATTCGATGGCAGGCGTGGATCCGGCCAGCCGTTGCAGATCGGGCAGCAGGTCCGCATCAGCGGCAAAGGCACGCGGCAGGGCGTGGTTGAGATCGTCGGGGGTCTGCTGCGGATGCAGCAGATAACCCAGCGCGCTGGCGCCGGAGCCACGACTTCCTTTTGTGGTTATGTTTCCCCACGCCAGATAGACCTTGGCCTTGGCGCGGGTCAATGCCACATAGGCAAGGCGGATGTCTTCGGCGAGGCGCTCCTTTTCCGCCAGGCGCAGCGGCTCTGAGTCGGCCTGCACGGCGGCATGCAGGAAGGCCCGTTTGTCTGTGTCGTGAAAGGCGACCAGTTGATCCCTGAACTTTGTTTCAAAAGCGCCCCACAGGAAGGGCAGGAACACCACGGGATATTCCAGCCCCTTGCTCTTGTGAATGGTGACGATATTGACCAGGGCCTCGTCGCTCTCCAGGCGTAGCTCGGCCTCCTCGTCGGCGTTGTCGCGCATCTGTTGCCGGTACCAGCCGAGCAGGGCGTCCATGCCCGGGTGGGTCTTGGAGGCCGTCTGCAACAGCTCGCCCAGGTGCAGCAGGTTGGTGAGACGGCGCTCGGCGTTGTCCTGCGCGGCGATGCTGTGGCCAATGTCCAGATTCTGCAGCAGGGCCTGGAACATGCTCATGAAGCCGCGCTGCCGCCACCGGCGATTGAGTTCGCGCAGATCGTCCACCCAGGCCAGCCAGCGCGTCTCGTCGAAGGCGGTCTGCGCCATGTCGCTGTAGTTCAGGCCGAGCAGGTCGCTGGCCAGGGCGTTGCGCGCATTGCCGCGGTCGCTGCACTGGATCACCGCTTGCAGCAGCAGTTCAAGCCCCGTTGCCTCGGCGCTTTCAAAGACCTTGTCACGGCCCACGCTGACGGCGGCGATACCATGTGTCCGCAGCGCCTTGCGCATATCGCTGGCTTCGTAATGGCTGCGCACCAGCACGGCGATATCGGCCGGCCGCAGCGGGCACTCACCCAGCGTCACTTCACCGCGCGCGGCCAGACCCAGCAGGCGGGCGATCTCCGCCGCCGTGGCCGCCACCAGCTCGGCCTGCGCCTGTGTCTTGCCCTGCGGCTTACCCTTTTCGTCGGGCGGAATGCGCCACAGGGTGAGCGGCGCGACGGCCTGCCCACCCTCGGTCAGCAGCGGGTGCGGGGCGCCCTTCTCCGCCTCGCTGGCAGCGCACACCGGCAGGTAGTCGATGGCCTCGCTGTAGACAAAGGGGTCGGCGCGGAAGGTGAATATGGTATTCACCGCCTCGATGAGGCCCGGCACCGAACGCCAGTTTGTGCCGAGGCTGTAATGGTTGCCGGCGGCGTCATGCCTGGCGCGCATGTAGGTGAAGATGTCACCGCCGCGAAAACTGTAGATGGCCTGCTTGGGATCACCAATCATGGTTAGTCCGGCCTGCGGCTGGTCAAAATAGAGGCGGCGGAAGATGCCGTATTGCAGGGCATCCGTGTCCTGGAATTCGTCGATCATGGCGGCGGGAAAGCGCTTGCACAGGTTCTCCGCCAACGCCGCACCCTGTGGGCCGCCGAGGGCCTCGTGCAGCAGGGTGAGCAGGTCATTGAAGGCCATGCTCTGGTTGCGCTGCTTGACCTGGCGCAGCTGCTTTTCAGCGAAGGCCGTGGCCTCGGCGAGGGCGGCGGCGCGCAGTTGTTCGAGTATTTCCTGCCGTGCATCCAGCACCTGTTGGCAGGCGACGAAGAAGGGGGCGTCAAGGGTGGGGTCTGTACCACGCTGCTTCGGTTTGGATTTCTCGTACAGGTGGCCAGCCGTGATCATGCGGAACTCGGCGGGCAGAGAAAGCAGATCATCGGAGGCCGCCCATGCCACCAGCACATCGGCCATGGCATCGATGTCGGGGCCTTTGTACGGGCCGCGACTCAGGGCTTTTGAGGTATGCAGGATATCCAGCAATTCGCTGGCGTTCCGCCGCCATTCGTCGGCAATGCCGTACAGCCTTTCTTCCAGCCCGCGCCATGCCGCGAAGCAGGCCGCCATACCGCCTTCCACCTGCGGCAGCAGGGTTTTTTCAAAGGCCTGCCGCAGCGGTTGTTGCAGCTTGATAAAATTATCCAGCGTGCCCACGGCATCCGTGAGCAGGGTTACGTCCTGCCGGTCGAGTTCGTAGGCACTGCGCCGCCACCCGTCCTTGAGGGCCGCGTTCCACAGCTCGCTGTCGTCATTGCTCAGCGTCACCTCGAAGGGCTGGCCGCTGTTGAAGGCGTGGTCGGTGAGGGCGCGCTGGCAGAAGCCGTGAATAGTGTAGATGGCCGCCTCGTCCATGCTGCGCACGGCCAGCTTGAGGCGGTCGATGGCGGTCTGGCATTCGTCTTCGCCAGCAAGCTGTTGCAGCAAGGCATCGAGAAAGGGATCGCTGTTCGACTGCGGATCTTGCAAACGCTGCAGGGTCTGATGGAGACGCGCGCGGATGCGCCCGCGCAGTTCTTCGGTGGCGGCATTGGTGAAGGTGACGACGAGGATCTCGCCGACGCCGTAACCGGCCAGCACATAACGCAGGTAAAGATTGCCGATGGTGTAGGTCTTACCGGTGCCGGCGCTGGCCTCGATGAGCTTGATGCCGGTCAGTGGCAGGCTGAGAGTGGTCTGCGGATCGAGGGCGACGGAGCTCATAGCGTCTCTCCACAGTTCAGCGCCGTGGCGTACAGGGCCGTGGCCAGCCCGGTGAATTCCGTGCAGGCCAGTGGATCGGTGTCCAGGCCGCGCAGGGCCAACTGGATATAGACATCATCCCGGTCGCCGCGAATGTTCTGAAAACGGTTACCCGCCCATTTGCCGCTCGCCGCCTTCATGGCCTTTTCCGCATCGTCCCGCTTCATCGCCCAGGCATGGCTGGCATCGGGAAATACCGGCAATGGCCGCTGCAGGCCCTGCCAATAGATGTCCACGTATCGCTGCAATTCGGCCATCGCCGTTGCCGCGGGCAGCACGGAAAAGCGCCAGGCGGCATCACGGCAGATCAGGGTGCTGCCCTCGTCCGCCATCAGCTGTTCACCGGCGCACAGGGCCAGGTGATCCAGCCACAGGCCCAGCAGCGCCTTGCCCTTCAGCTTCGAGGCGCTGGCGTGCAGCACGCCACGGCCCGGCAGGTAACGTTCGACCTGGCCACCGAGACGGATGCCGCCGTCACAGGCGATGTCCACCTGCCGGGGGCTGAACTCGCCGTCGACGAAGTCTTCCAATGCCACCATCAGGGGCGCTACTTCCTGTTGCTCGCGCGCCAGGCTGATGTCGGCAAACACGCCGTGCGGTAACAGGCCCCGCGCCTGCAATTGCCCGGCGCGGGTCACGCGGCCCTGTAAATAATCATCGAGCAGACGCGTCTTGATCTCCCAGCGCTGCAGGCCATCGAGGGCAAACGGCTCCTCGTCCTCGCTCTGCGCCGCCTCCTGCAGGTAGATGCGCAGGCGCTGGTTAAAGAAATACTTTACCGGGTGGGCGAGAAAGCGGCGCAGACCTTCCAGCGCAATGTCGTGTCGCTCGTCGTCCGCCAGCGGCAACGATTCCTCGGGCCAGCCCCGTGGTTCTGCGGCCCCGGCGCCCCGTTGAATGGCCGCGGCCACCCGGCACCAGTAGCGGTCGTAGCTGGCGTCGTTGTGCGCATAATTGCGCGGACTGAAGGGTTGCAGGGGGTGTTCGCGGGTAATGCGTTCGCTGATCGGCGCCTCATCGGTGGCGGACGGGTAACGGCTGTCCATGAAGTCGAGCAGCTCGTGCACCAGTACCGAGGGCTGGCGCTCGCTATTGTCTTTCATGTCGCGGCCGCTGTAGCTGATGTAGAGCATTTGCCGCGTGCAAAGCAGGGTCTCCAACATCAAGTAGCGGTCTTCGTCGCCCTTGCGCGGATCGCCCGGCCGCCACTGTCCGGCCATGGCGTCGAACTCCGCTGCCTGCTCGCGGCGCGGGAAGGCCTGGTCATTCATACCCAGCAGGCAGATGACGCGGAACGGCAGGCTGCGCATGGGGCGCATGCCGCAGAAGGTAACACCGCCGGAGAAATAGCGCCCGTGCAGGGTCTGCTGGCCGAGGGCCTGGTCCAGCCAGTGGCGCAGCAGCGGCGGCGAGAGCCGCTGCTCGCCCGCCTGCTGTTGCAGTTCGTCGAGGCTGTCGCGGATCTGTTGCAGCTTACCGTCGTCGTCGCGCTCGCTGAAGAAGTCATCCAGCAGGTGGTTGAGCAGCCGCTGCCAGTCGCCAGCGCTGTGCCCGCGCGACAGCTCGCGGCGGTAGTCGCGCAGGCGCTCGAACAGTTGCCAGAAACGCCCCAGGGCGACGGCCTTGTCACCCTCGGCGCCGCTCAGCGGGGCGATGTCCTGCCAGTCGTCGTCCATGCCCAGGGCATAGCCGGCAAACAGCCGCTGCCCGGCCTGTTGCCAGGTGTTTTGTTCAAAGCCGGGCAGGCCCAGTTCGCGTTTGTGTTCGGCATCCACGCCCCAGCGCACCCGGGTTTCGTCGAGCAGTTCGCGGATCGCCTCACAGGCGGCAGCGTCCAGGCCGAAGCGCGCGCCCAGCTCCGGCACGTCCAGATATGACATCACCTCGGAGTGGCTGAAACGGCTCTCCGGCAGGGCGAGTAACTGGAAAAAAATGCGGATCAGGGGATGCTCATCGGCGATGGCGATGTCCGACAAGTTCCACGGAATGAAGGGCCGCGCGCCCGATTCGTCCTTGCGGAACACGGCCTCGATGAAGGGGGCGTAGCGGCTGATCTCCGGCACCATGACGAGGATATCTTCGGGCTTCAGGGTGGCGTCGACGTCCAGCGCGCGCAGCAGCTGGTCGTGCAACACCTGGCATTCGCGCAGCGGGCTGTGGCAGACATGCAACTGCACGGAGCCATCCGCCGTGGGCGTGGCCGGCGGCGGGTCGAGGTTGAAGATGTCCTGCTGGATGTGGTGCAGCAGGCTGTCGGCGGCGGGCGGGCGGTAGTCCTCCCACTCGGCGGCCTGCAGGCCATCGTGATTCAGCAGCAGATCCTGCAGGGCCTGGCCCTGACGGCCCCACGAGGCCAGCAACTCGTTGCCGGTGTCGAAATAGGCCGCCGTGTCCGGCGCTTCGATGCGCATCCGTGACAGCGTCTTCTTGCTCTTCAGGTCGGCCCAGTACTGGTCCGTGGGGCTGTGCAGGTAAAGACTCACTTCGCCGTGCGCGGCGAGGGCGTGCAGCACGTCCACGAACAGCGGCGGCAGGGTGGAGAGGGCGAACAGGCTGATGCGCTCGGGCAGGGTCGCGCTGGCGTCGCCCCGTTGCAGGCGTTGCAGCAGGCGGTCCAGCACCGCCACCCGGTGGCGGTCGCCGAGATCCGTGATCAGTTCGCGCCACAGCAGCGCCTGCCAGTCGTCACCCTCGCCGCGGCTCCACTGGCGGATCAGCGCCGGACGGTAGAACTGGTAGCGGTCCAGCACATCGGCGATGCGCGCCGACAGCTGCCAGCGCTTGAGGTCATCGCCGTCGTCGCGCAGGTAGTGCTGCAGGGCCTGGAAGGCGGGCTGGTCCAGCAGCGCCGGCAGCCGGGCGAAGATCCGCCAGCCCAGGCGCTGGCGTTCCAGCGGGTCGGTGTCCGGGGCATCGTCCAGCACGTGGCCGGTCAGCGCCCATACCCACGAGGCGGGCAGGGGATATTCCAGATTGGCGGCGACGCCGTGCGCCTGCGCCAGCTGCAGGTTGAGCCAGCGCGCCATGGCCGGGCTGGGCACGACGATGGTCTCGGCATCGAACGGCGAGGCCAGCGGCCGCGCGGCCAGCCGCCGGGCCAGCTCAGCCAGCAGGGACTCAATGCGGTTTGAACTGATGAGCTGTAGTGCCACGTCGTGCTGCCTGTTGGTCGTTTGGCGGAACGAAGGTATCCGCCGACTATGGCTGCGCATCTTAGCAAGAGTCCCCGTTGCGGGTCGCGGTTTGTAGGTGGCTTCGACACGCCCCGGCGGAGGAAAATTCCAGTACCATCCCTCCCATACCATGGACAAAGAATCCCACACCCTGCTCGTCACCGGCGGCGCCGGCTTCATTGGCAGCCATTTCGTGCGCCACTGGCTGGCGCGGCACCCGCGCGACCGGCTGATCAATCTCGATGCCCTGACCTACGCCGGCGATCGACAGAACCTGTGCGATATCGACGGCGACCCGCGCTACCGCTTCGTGCACGGCGACATCTGCGACCGGGCGTTGCTGGCACGCTTGTTTGCCGAGGAGGACATCGACCGTGTGGTGCACTTCGCCGCCGAGTCCCACGTCGACCGCTCCATCCTCGGCCCGGGGGCCTTCATCCGCACCAATGTCGAGGGCACCTTTGCGCTGCTGGAGACGCTGCGCAAGCACTGGGGCGGCGATGGCGGACGGCGCTTCCTGCACGTCTCCACCGACGAAGTCTACGGCTCCCTCGATGCCGATGCCCCGCCTTTTAGCGAGGCCAGTCCCTACCGCCCCAACAGCCCTTACGCGGCCAGCAAGGCCGCCGCCGATCACCTGCTGCGCGCCTACTTCGAGACCTACGGCCTGCCGCTGCTGGCCACCCATTGCGCCAACAACTACGGCCCCTGCCAGTTCGCGGAAAAACTCATCCCGCGGATGATCCTCAATGCCCTGGCCGGTCAGCCGCTGCCCGTCTACGGCGATGGCCAGAATGTCCGTGACTGGCTGTATGTCGAAGACCACTGCCACGCCATCGAGGCCGTGCTGCAGGGCGGCCGTCCCGGCGAAACCTACAACATCGGCGGCGGCAACGCGTGGTGCAACATCGACATCGTACGGCGTATCTGTGACAGGCTCGACCAGCTGGCGCCGGCCCCGCGCCCCTATCGAGAGCGGATCACCTTTGTGCCGGACCGACCCGGCCACGACCGCCGCTATGCCATCGACGCCGGCAAGATCCGATGCGAGTTGGGCTGGACGCCACGGCATGATTTCGACAGCGGACTGGAGACGACTCTACGCTGGTATCTGGAAAATCACGACAGATGTCAACAAATCCTGTAGGAGTGGACCCTTGGGCCGCGATCCGCGTTTCCGGCCAGGTTATCGCGGCCCAGGGGGCCGCTCCTACGGGGGATATTGCCGGCATATTGGCCGCCGAATCTTGACTCCAAAGCCACATATCTGTTTAATACGCGTTCCCCGATGCCCGGGTAGCTCAGTCGGTAGAGCAGAGGATTGAAAATCCTCGTGTCGGCAGTTCGATTCTGTCCCCGGGCACCATTCTCCCCCCCTCGTATCATTCGCCCGCAGCCGCGCAAAACCGTTGCCTGCCGTCGAAGGCGTGCTAACCTCTGCGTTCCTGTTTGCGTGGAGAAAAACATGCTGGAAGTCACCGTCATCGTCGCCCTTGGCACTTATGTGCTGATGCTGGCCGCCTTTTATCTGCACCGTATGCGGGCCTTTCACGGGCCGGTGATGCTGTCGGTAATCCTGTTCGATATCGGCATGCCCATTTATCTGGTGATGAACCGTGACTGGAACAAGCGCCTCATCGAGCAGGGCGACATCATGTCCTTTGGTATCTGGATGCATTTCGGCCTGATCATCACCCTGTATGTGCTGTATGCGGTGCAGATCCAGACCGCCCTGGTGCTGCGGCGCTCTCCCGGCGAGGACACCGCCAAGGCGCGCAAGGATCACCGCGCACAGGGCAAAGGCATCCTGCTGGCACGTGGGCTGGTGATTCTGACCGGCGCGATTCTGGTGGAGTCGCCTTAACTGGAGTAGACCTTACCGGCACACTGGCAATAAAAAAGGCGTGACCGTCACCGGTCACGCCTTTTTTGTCGGCGGCTTTTATCAGCCGCTGGAACAAAGGACTCAGACGCTCCTCTTGGCCTCGGTCAACTGATGGATGCGCGGTGCCAGAATCAGCTCCATGGCAAAGCCCATCTTGCCGCCCGGCACCACGATGGTGTTGGGGCGGGACATGAAGGAACCGTCGATCATGTTCAGCAGATAAGGGAAGTCCGCACCGTTGTGATCGCGGAAGCGGATGACGATGAAGCTCTCGTCCGGGGTCGTGATATCGCGGGCGATGAAGGGGTTGGAGGTATCCACCGTGGGCACGCGCTGGAAGTTGATGTCGGTGCGCGAGAACTGCGGCGTGATGTAGTGCACGTAGT
>JAJRWE010000153.1 GCA_024276955.1 Gammaproteobacteria bacterium | reverse complement strand
ATATTCGCTGTGGATGTCGCGGATGATCTGCGGCTGGCTCAAGGTGAGCAGGTCATTGTTGCCCTTGAGGTCGCTGGGCCAGTCGGCAAAACGTTGGCCCCGGTAGCCGTCCTCGTCCAGTTTATACTGCTGGATCATGGTACCCATGGCGCCGTCGAGGATGACGATGCGCTCGGCGAGGAGTTGTTCGAGGGTCTTACTCATGGGTCTTACTCACGGAAAAAAGCGGCTGGCTGAGGAAAATGGCCGGTTATTTTAGCATGGGATATATCCGTAGGAGCGGGCCATGCCCGCGATTGTCCGCAGGTGGGAAAAGAGACAGATCGCGGGCATGGCCCGCTCCTACAAAACAAGGGTTGTTTTTCAGCACTGCTCCCAAGGCAAGCCGTGAAAACGCCAGCCACCCAGCGATGAACGGTGGTGCTTGTCATCCAGCTCGCCCTCGAAGCCTTCCAGCACATTATAGACATCTGGAAAGCCATCCTTGACCAGGGCCTCGCCGGCCTCCTGTGAACGCTTGCCGCTGCGGCAGATAAGCAACACCGGGGCGCAATCCTCATCGTGGCAGCTGAGACCGCCGAGCATCACCTGGCGTACGTGGGCGGGGAAGTCCGGGTCGACCTTCCAGTCCGGCTCATCGATCCAGGCCACGTGGATGGCGCCCTTGGGGTGGCCGACAAAGAGGAATTCCATCGACGAGCGCACGTCGATCATCACGGCGCTGGGATTTTTTTCCAGCAATTCATAGGCTGCTTTGGGGGTCAGTGACTTGACTTCATTCTTGCTCATGGTGGTGTCCTATGTGATGACTAGTCGGTGCTGTGATGGCTGGCTGTTCGGGCTGCGGAGCGCTTGCGCAGGCGTATCAGCGAGTAGGGCACGCTGATGGCGGCCAGCAGCAGGAAAATGCCCAGTTGCACCAGTCCGGCCAGTTCCGGCATCACCCAGGTCACCAGCCCGGTGGCCAGTGCGGAGAGGGCCAGGGCCAGAAACCAGGCGCTGGGCGACAATAGCTCAGCGGCCAGCAGCAGGGTGGCCAGCGCCCACCAGTGCCAGTGGTTGAGGATGTAGAAAATTTCCATCTTGGGGTGCCTTTATTCTGTCGGAGCCAAACTGCGCCTGCGGGCGGCAATTATCCTAGATTAATCAGTTGACCGCTTTGAGGTAAGTTTAAGTGTATGGTCATCAGCGAATTCACCTGAAAGCCAGACTTCACCTGCAGGGCGAGGACGCTACGACCTGCCCAGCAGCTCTGAGTGCCCGCCTCGGCAATTGCTCCATGCATTGCCCTACCTTCTGCATCCATGCAGTCGTGACTATGCAAAAAAACTCGTTAAGGAACAAGGCCATTAACCCATTTTTTTGCTACGTCAGACGAACGCTCAGAACCACTGGGCAGGCCGTTCAACCGATTAATCTAGGATTATAGGCATACCGGTAAATATTGTGGTTGTCCGGCACCGGCCCGTTGTTGCCTTGCCGGGCGCATCGAAATCCCGCATCAGGTTACACTATGCACCCATGGAAACCTTTGCAACACCCCCCTTAATCCTTGTTGCATCCGGTAGGTCGCGCGATCGCCGATTTTGCCATGACTTGTGAGGGGCAGAGGGCATGATCCGAGGCCGAATCGTCCGCTTCCTGCTCACGGTTATCGCCCACCTGCCGTTGCCGGTAGCTCAGGGAATGGGGGCAGCGCTGGGCGGGTTGCTGAGCCTGTTCCCCAACGAGACGCGGCGGGTGGCGCGGCGCAATATCGCCCGCTGTTTCCCCGACTGGAGATCGACCCAGCGTCGCCACCTGCTGCGTCAAAGCCTGCTGCAGATCGGCTGCACCGCGGCCGAAACGGGCATTCTCTGGCTGCGGCCGCTGCCGCGGGTGCTGCCGTTGATACGCGAGGTAGAGGGGGAGGAATTGCTGGAACAGGCCATGGCGCGTGGCCGTGGCGTCATCATGCTCTCGCCGCACCTGGGCAGCTGGGAAATGACCGGGCTCTACCTGTCGGCCCGCTGGGACATCACCTGCATGTATCGCCCACCCAAGCTGGTGGCGATGAACGAGATGATGCTGCATGGCCGCGAACGCGGCGGCGCACGCCTGGTGCCCACCGATGCGAGCGGTGTGCGCGCCCTGTTGCGAGCCCTCCGCCAGGGCGAGATGATCGGCATCCTGCCGGATCAGGATCCGGATCGTGATTCCGGCGTGTTTGCCCCCTTCTTTGGCCATCCGGCCAACACCATGGTGCTGCTACCTAAACTGGCGCAAAAATCCGGCGCGACGGTGTTGTTCATTTATGCCGAACGGCTGCCGAGGGGGCGCGGCTTCCGTCTGCATATCCGCCCGGCGCCGGACGGCATCGACGACGCCGACCTCGGCACTGCCGCAGCGAGTCTCAACCAGGGCGTGGAGGCCTGCGTGCGCCAACTGCCGGCGCAGTATCAGTGGGGGTACAAGCGCTTTAAGGGGCGGCCTGAAGGTGAGCCGGATTTTTATGCGCGGGATGTGAAAGACGACTAGCGCATTACAACAGAAAAAATTGTGGGAGCGGCTTCAGCCGCGAAGAAGTCTGGACTTGTCCTTCGCGGCTGAAGCCGCTCCCGCAAAGCAATAACTTCTGCGTTATTGGCAAAGCAAATGCGGACATGGCCTGCGCCTACAACTTAACAGACTCTCGGCGGGTTTTAGCTGCAACCCTTGGGTCGCGGCAGACCGGCGATCTTGTTGGCCGACTTGATCAGGCCGTAGGGAAACAGGGCGTAGAGGTACTTGCTGTCGCTGCGATCCTTGCCATATTTCTTCTTCATTAGCTTGGAAAAGGCGCGTGGCTCGCAGACCTTGCCGTTCTCTTCAAAAAGTTCGCGGGCCAGATTGATGATGTCCCAGTGCTCGTCGGTCAGTTCGACCTTCTCGTTGTTGGCAATCTCCGCGGCCACCTCGGGGGTCCACTCGTCGAGATTCTCCAACCAGCCGGCCTCACTCAGCTCGATAGTCTTGCCGTTCGCTTCCACTTGCATGTTGCTGCTCCTGTCCTTCACGATTTGATGGTTAATATATCGTATTTTTCTAATATAGCATCATTTCAGCAAAAACTGACTATTTTTGTCAAGAAATAGCTGCTGCCGATTTATGCGGTGCCTGCCGGCCACTTAGTCTTTGAGTAGGCAATCCTTGGCCAGGTTGATCTTTGCCGCCAGATAGTCCGAGCCGCCGCGGTCGGGGTGCAGCTTGTGCATCAGGCGGCGATGGGCCTGGATGACCTCCTCTTCCGTTGCATCCGCTTCCACGCCGAGAATGGCGCGGGCTTCCTCTTCGCTCATGGGGCCGCTGGCGGTGTCCGTGTGCGGCTGCCGCGCCCCGGATTGTTCGCGCCAGTCGTCGTGGTGGCGGTCGAGGTAGGCCTCCAGCAGGGCGGCGGAATCGTCGTTGGCCGTATGGCACTGGCCCAGCAGATCCAGCAGTGCCTCGCGTGGCATCTGGCTGAGGAAGCGCCCCTCGTAGGGCCCTTCCAGCACCTCACCTTCCATGTCGCCGCTGTCGTGGTTCAGGCTCATGCGCAGGAAGCGCGTTTCCACCGTGGACTGCTGGCCGCCGGCTGGTGTGCGCTGGCCCCGACCGGCCTGGTAGCGGGCGTACAGCCCGCGCATGAAGGGAAGGTAGCGCAGCAGCACCCAGCCGCGTCGCAGCAGGGGAAGCAGGGCGAAAGCGGCGGCGGCGATCCAGTTAAGGCGGCCGGTGGCGGCGAGGAAGGCGATGCCCAGCACCAGTGCGGCGAGGCCGATCCGCTTGAGGGCGCGGATCACGTTATGTGGTGGGGTGCGCACAAACCAGCGGATCGCCAGCCAGACGCAGAACAGCAGGATCAGCAGCAGCAGCAGGCGGGGCATGTCAGCGCCGGGTGAGCTTCAGCAGGGTGCTGCCATGGCGGCGGTGAAAGTCCGCCAGCGCGGCGTGGCCGCCGACGGCGAATACCGCCACGGCGGCGAGCAGGTCGCGCAGCTGCTGTGCGCTGTTGGCATCGAAGGGGGAATAGGCGCCGCCGCTGAGTTCGGCCATGTGGTGAAAGGCGCGCGCGGCGTTGGGATCATGTCCCTCGTGAAACAGGAACAGCGGCACTCCCAGCAGGCCCAGTTGCCCGGCCAGTTGGCCCAGGGTGTCGATGTTTTCTTCCACGCAGTCGCCGATGAAGACCACGGCGTTGACCTTCTGCTTGCGGGTCTCGCGCAGGGCATGCTGCAACAGCTTGCCGATCTGTGTGTGTCCGGCGAGGCAGTGCACGGCGGTCATCTCGCGCAGCAGCTGCTGGCTGTCGCCGAGCCAGGGGCTGGGGTGGAATTCGCCGAAGCCGCGGTAATAGCATAACTGGATATCGAGACTGCCCAGCTGGGCGGTGGACTGAAACATCTGTGCCTGCAGGTGGCTGGCCTGGTCCCAGCTGGCCTCGCGGCTGGCGGTGGCGTCGAGGGCGAAGATCAGGCGGCCACGCTTCTTGCCCGCCGCGCCGCTATGCGCGAGGGGCGTGCTGGCGGCCTTCCGCAGAAAGGCCGCCACGGCGGGTTTTCCAGGCAGCTTTTTGTCAATAGACATGCGTGTCGTGCCTCATTTGACGGGGCTGACCCGCGCGGCGATCTGCCGGGCGCGCTCACGGGCCTGCTCGATGTCTTCGCCGCGCGCCAGGGCCACGCCCATGCGCCGCCGCGCGAAGGACGCCGGCTTGCCGAACAGGCGCAGGTCCGAGCCGGGCACGTGTAGCGCCTCGGCGACATTATCGAAACGGATGCCGCTGGCCTCCAGGCCACCATAGATCACCGCGCTGGCGCCGGGTTCGCGCAGGGCCGTGTCCACTGGCAGGCCGAGGATGGCGCGCGCGTGCAGCTCGAATTCGTTCTGCCACTGAGTGGCCATGGTCACCATGCCGGTGTCGTGGGGGCGCGGGCTGACCTCGCTGAACCATACCTGCTCGCCCTTGATGAACAGTTCAACGCCGAACAGGCCACGGCCGCCGAGACTGTCGGTGACCTTCTCCGCGATGCTGCGGGCTCGCGCCAGCACGGTATTCGACATGGGCTGTGGCTGCCAGCTCTCGACATAGTCGCCCTGTTCCTGACGATGGCCAATGGGGGCGCAGAAATACGTCTGTACTTCGCCGTTGGCATCCAGTGCGCGCACCGTGAGCAGGGTGATCTCGTAATCGAAATCGATCCGTTCCTCGGCGATTACCCGCGTGCCGCTGACCCGCCCGCCCTGCATGGCGTAATCCCAGGCGGCTTGCACGTCGTCGGGGCTGTGCACGGCGGACTGGCCCTTGCCCGAGGATGACATTACCGGCTTGATGATGCAGGGATAGCCGACGCCACCGTCGATGGCCATCTGCAATTGGTTCAGCGAATCGGCGAAGGCATAACGGGAAGTGGGCAGCTCCAGCTCTTCCGCGGCGAGGCGGCGAATACCTTCGCGATTCATGGTCAGTCGGGTGGCGCGTGCGGTGGGGATGATCTCGGCGATGCCGTCGGCTTCGATCCCGGCCAGGGCGTCGGTGGCGATGGCCTCGATCTCTGGCACCACCAGTTGTGGCCTTTCCCGCTCAATGAGTGCGCGCAGGGCGGCGCCGTCGGTCATGTCGATGGTGTGCGCGCGGTGCGCCACCTGTTGCCCTGGCGCGTGGTCGTAGCGATCCACGGCGATGGTCTCCACGCCCAGGCGCTGCAGGGCGATGATTACTTCCTTGCCCAGCTCGCCAGCGCCCAGCAGCATCACGCGGGTGGCGGAAGCGGACAGCGGCGTGCCGATGCTCATGGCGTGTTTCCCTGAGTGGCGTTTTGCGTGAAGCGTTGGATGAACGCGGTGATGGCCTGCCGCACGGCCTCTGGCTGTTGGCTGCCGCGAATATCGGCCAGCAGCAGGTTACGCAGCACGGGCAGGAACAGCAGGTCGGCGAGAATGTTGTCGAAGGCGCGCTGGCCGCTCTCCGCCAGACGCTGTAAAAAGCGCGCGCGCAGGGCGTCGTCGTACAGGGTCTCCCAGGCGCGACCGGCTATGGCGGCGAGGATTTCCGGGTGGCTGCCCAGTTTGCTGTCCAGCGCGGCCTGGGTGAAGGCGATGACTTTTTCGCGGTTGCTGCCGCTGGACAGGCCGCGCAGGCCGGCGGCGAGCAGCACCGGGTCGGGCGTGTCCGTGCTCAGTTCCGTTTGCAGGCGTCGGGTGATACTGTCGACCAGCCCGTCGCCAATGGTCTCGTTTTCCAGGCAGCCGCAGAGCACGTTGAAGGGCTCTGCGGGCAGCAGCGGGATGGCATCGGCGAGCAGCCCGGCGTGCTCGTCGTGGCGCACGGCCAGATCGGCGATGCCCTGCAGGCCGACGAACTGCCACTGGTCGAAGCCCTGTTGGCCGCTGAAGTATTCCAGCGCATGGGCGTATTGTGAGGAGGCCGGCTGTGCCTGGCCGTGGGCGATGCGCGCGTGCAGATTGGCCATCTGCGCCTCGTTGGGCTTGAAGCCGAAGGGGTTATCGCCGAGCTGGTCTGTTGAATGGCCGGCAGTGCTGTCGGGCTGGCCGGCGCTGTCGATGATGCGGCGCAGGAATTCATCACGTGCGGTCTGCACCAGCAGGCCCTGCTCGTCGAGGGGAAAGCGCAGAAACCACAGATGCGGTTCGCCGCTTTGGGTGTCATTGAACAAAATGCCCAGCCACGCGGCCTGCTGAAAGGGTTGCGGCCAGGGTTCCTCGGCGTTCTCGACGGCCGTGAAGTGCTCGCGGGGGATTTCGCTGATACGGCGGCCAAGGCCGAAAAAGCGCGGCTGGGTGCCGATCTGGTCGAGGAAGTCGGTCAGGGTGAGGGTGGTGGTCACGGGATTTGGCCTGGCAAGGGTTGGGGAGGCGATTTTAGCAGCTTGGGAGGGGAGGGACAGGACTGAGTTGACAGGACTGAGGACTCAGAAGGGTCATACTCTGTTCCTTAGTCCTCAGTCTTCAGTCCTCAGTCCTCAGTCCCTCGGATCAATAATACACGCGGGGCGTCAGTAGCAGGTAAACTCCCGCCCCATGCTGAGTTTCCAGAATGTCTCCTTGCGCCGCGGCGCGCGCCTGCTCCTCGAAGGTGTCGATGTCACCATCCAGCCCGGTGAGCGCTGGGGTATCGTCGGCCGCAATGGCAGCGGCAAGTCCAGCCTGCTGGCGCTGGTGCTGGGGCTGCGCGACCCTCACGGCCTGTACCCGGATGGCGGCGAAGTAGCCCTGCCAGCCGGCATCGTGTTGGCCCATGTGGCGCAGGAGACGCCGGCCACCTGGCGCAGCGCCATCGATTACGTAATGGACGGTGACGCCGAGCTGCGCGCCCTGCAGGCGCAGCTGGCGGAGGCCGAGGCGGCCGATGACGGCGAGCGGCAGGCCAGTCTGTTTGGTCGCCTCGAGGCCATCGACGGCTACACCGCACCCACCCGCGCCGCACGGCTGATGGCCGGCCTCGGCTTCAGTGAACCACAGATGCAGCAGCCGGTGGACAGCTTCTCCGGTGGCTGGCGCATGCGTCTCAACCTGGCCCAGGCGCTGATGTGCCGTTCCGATCTGTTGCTGCTCGACGAGCCCACCTATGACCTCGACCTCGATGCCGTGTTGTGGTTGCAGGAGTGGCTGCGCACCTATCCCGGCACGGTGCTGCTGATCTCCCACGACCGCGATTTTCTCGACCTGTGCGTGGACCACATTGCCCTGCTCGCCGAGCAGCGTCTGCATGCCTACACCGGCAATTACACGGCCTACGAAAAACAGCGTGCCATGCAGTTGTCACAGCAACAGGCGGCGCACGAGAAACAGCAGCGCACTGTCGCTCACCTGCAGCAGTTCGTCGATCGCTTCCGCGCCAAGGCCACCAAGGCGCGGCAGGCGCAGAGCCGCCTCAAGGCCCTGGCGCGCATGGAGGAAATCGCCCCGGCGCATGTGGATTCACCGTTTACCTTTGGCTTCCGTGCGCCCAAGGACGTGCCGCACCCGCTGCTGCAGCTCACCGAGGTGGATCTGGGCTACGGCGGCGAGCCATTGCTGCGCGGCGTGAAGATGGACATCCAGCCCGGCGACCGCCTCGGCTTGCTGGGTCCCAATGGCGCCGGCAAGTCCACCCTGATCAAGGCCCTGGTGGGCGAATTGGCGCCGCTGGCCGGCAGCCGCAAGGCGGCCAAGACCCTGCAGATCGGCTATTTCGCCCAGCACCAGCTGGAACAGCTGCACGGTGACGACAGCCCGCTGGGCCACCTGCGCCGTCTCGACCCGGTGGCCAGCGAGCAGGAGCTGCGAAATTATCTGGGTAGCTTCGGTTTTATCGGTGACCAGGCCCTGTCCCTGGTGGCGCCCTTTTCCGGCGGTGAAAAGGCGCGCCTGGTGCTGGCCCTGCTGATCTATCAGCGGCCCAACCTGCTCCTGCTCGACGAGCCGACCAACCACCTCGATCTGGAAATGCGCCACGCCCTGAATCTCGCCTTGCAGGATTTCGAGGGCGCCATGTTGATCGTCTCCCATGACCGTCATCTGCTGCGCAGCGTGTGTGACCGTTTTGTGCTGGTGGCCAGTGGGCATGCCGAGCCCTTTGATGGCGATCTCGATGACTATGCGCGCTGGATGGTGGAGCACCGCCGCCAGCCGGTTGCCTTTCCGGTAAAGGCATCGGCGTCTTCGGTGGTGAAAAAGGATTCGGCGGTCGACCGCCGTCAGCAGCGCCAGCTGGAGGCCGAGCGGCGCAAGCGGCTGAAGCCTTTGCGTGATAAGGTCAATCAGAGTGAAAAACGGTTGGAGCGGTTGCAGGGCGAGCAAGAAGTACTGGAGACGCGGTTGGCCGATGTGGCCATTTATAGCGCGGAGAACAAGTCGGCACTGAGTGAATTGCTGGCCGATCAGGTGCGCGTGAAAAAGCAGCTGGCTGAGGCCGAAGAGCAGTGGATGGAGGCCGCCGAGGCGCTGGAGTCGGCGGAGCAGGCCCTGTAGGAGCGGCTTCTACGGTACGGTCGGATGTTCAACGGGTTTTATTGCCGGCGTATATATCCGGATCGCTACACTACGCTAGAATCTCTTCTTTCCCAATCAATGCGCCGTGGGCGCGTGGAGCAAAGCAGTCCCATGTCTGAGCAAGATGAATACAGCCCCATCCAGCGCATCAAAAAATCACAAGAGAATACTGTCGTGGCCCTCGGGGTGGCGATCGGCTTCGTGCTGTTGCTCTATTTCTTCAGCTTTGCAGCGATGGTGGATGCAGGCAGTGTGGTGGCTTGGTTTCAGGCCATCACCACGGCGCTGATGGCCGTGATGTTGGTGTCTCTCAAGCGTATTGCCTTTTGGCTGACCCGCCTGCGGCTGGGCCGGCGAGAAGAGTTTCGTGATGTGTTCGCTTCGCTGACGCCGTCTGATCTGGACAGCGTAACGCTGAATTAGGCGCGTTTGCGCCTTACTCTTCCCGATGGGGCGCACGCTGCTTGGCTTCGTTGACACGCAGGTTGCGACCAAAAAATTCCATGCCGTTCAGGGCGGCGATGGCTGCGTCCGCTGCCTGACCTTCCATTTCCACAAAACCGTAACCTCGCGGACGGCGGGTGACACGATCCGTCATCAGGCGTACGGAAATGACCTTACCGTGGGCCTCGAACAGTGCCTGTAGGTCTTCACGCGGGGCGCTGAAGGCGACATTGCCTACGTAAATGGATTTTATTTCGTCGCCATTGCCGCTGGCCGGGGTCGCGGGCGTCTTTGTGGTGGGGCGGCTGGGTTGTTCACCAATATTGAAAACACTGCCGAAAAAGTGACCAATGATGAGTCCGGTCATCAGCAGGAGCAGGGTATTGCCGATATTGCCGATGGTAAACCAAGCGAGGCCGCCGATGATGCCGGCAATGGCCAGGCTGGTGAAATAGGTGGATAGGGAAGGAGCTCGAAACGTCATGAGATATGATTCCGCATTTTGGTACCTGAATCCGTGACTTCATGACGGTGCATAGCACAAGCTCTTGATTCCACAGCGGTTCAAAAAATGCCCGCTTAACCTATGGGTGAAGCTAATATTTTTTGATTCCACTGTAAAATCAATATCTTGCACTCTGCATCCGCCCTGAAGCCACGGATTCAGGTAAGTAGTTACCGTGGCAGGGGGACTTACTGTCACGGGGGCGGGCAATTTTATACCAAAATGGCGGGATTTTACGATTATTAAAAATGCCCTCAAGCGAAGCCGTCGTAGAGCAGCACACGCAGCGCGTTGAGGGTGTTGGTGTCGTAATCGCGGAAGGCGAGGGCGGCACCTCCATCGTGGTTACGCACCACCCGTGCCGGCAGGCGATGCTGTCGGGTTCTATTGGCGCTGCGCAGGCTAAACGAGACTTCCAGCTTTTTGTCGATGTCGAGTTGTGAGGTGGTGTCAATAAAAATGCCGCCGATGCTGATGTTTTTGCTGTTGGCCTGCAGGATCTCCCGCCCACCGTCGATCAGGGTGATGCGCAGGCGTATGTCCTGACGCTCACTCCAGCGATTGTCAAAATCCACAGAATTGTCCATGACCTGTTTTATTGTAGGTTTTATCGCGCCGGTCATTCATAAGGCAGACGCGAAAAGTTTTGTAAATGCCTGTTAGTGGTGCGTTCACAGGGTGCTCAAAGTATCAATGAGCCGCGGGCAAGGCTCAAGAAAACTCAGGCCGATGCCTTGGGGTGTGCTACGGACGATGATGGCCTTTACCGGCGGTACGGCACGCATGTAGCCGGGGCTTTCGGCGAGGATATCGACCGTATGATTGGGCTTTAGTTTTGCCGACTCCAGTTCGATAAAGAGACCGTTTTGGCTGAAGTTGCGGATACGGGCGCTAATAATGCCTAGCGGCTCGTAATTGATACGGGTCGGGGTATTGGTCGGACTGCGGGTCTGGTGGCGGCGTTCCATTTTCCGTGAGACTCCCTGTGGGTTTGTTGACGCGCGTTGTAGGCCATGGCAGAGGTCACTTGCTGTGGATTGGCAGGTGGCTGATTGGCTCAGGTGGGTATCACCGAGCTGGGCACTATAGCGGCACGCGACAGCAGCGGGTATTGGGGTGAGCATGGCAAACCCCAGGGTAATTGCTTACTGTTGCAAGGGGTTGCCGTGGCGTTATGGCTGTGCGTGCCGCTCACTGCGCCGACCGTTTGCCGGCAGGGTGAAACGGAAGGTGGCACCGCCGGCGTCGTTGACCTCGTGGCTGAGGCGGCCGCCGTGATCCTCGATGATGGTGGTGCTGATGGCCAGTCCCAGCCCCATGCCCTCGGGCTTGGTGCTGAAGAAGGGTGAAGAGAGTTTGTCCCGGGTGTCGTCGCTGAAGCCGGGGCCGGTGTCGCTGATGGTGATACTGATCTCCTGACTTTTACAGCAGTCGAGCATGATCTTTAATTCTTTGCGGTCGCCCTCGACGCCCTCTTTTATTTCACTCAGTGCATCGATGGCGTTGCGCAGCAGGTTGAGGATCACCTGTTCCACCTGGATGGCATCGGCATTGACCAGCGGCAGGGTGGCATCCTGCAGGATATCCAGTTTGATCTCGTTGCTGAGGATTTCACCGCGCACCAGACTCACGGCACGGCGCACCACCTGGGTGATGTCGGTGGGTTCGCGGTGTGGCTTGCCCTTGGTAACGAAGTTGCGCAGATGCTGAACGATGGTGGCGGCGCGTTGCGCCTGGACGATGATCTGCTCCAGGATGGGGCCGAGCTTTTGTGGATCGTCATCGGCCTTGCGCAGGCGGTGCAGGCAGCCCTGAGTATAGGTGGCAATCGCGGCCAGTGGCTGGTTGATTTCATGGGCCAGGCCGGAGGCCATTTCACCCACGGTGTTGATGCGTGCCACGTGTGCCAGGTTTTCCTGATGCTGGCGGGCGATCTCCTCGGCCTGTTCGCGATCAGTGATCTCCTTGCGCAGCTGTTCGTTGATGCTACTCAGTTCCTGGGTGCGGTCGGCCACCAGTTCTTCGAGATGAACGCGCTGCTTTTCCTGCTGGTCGGTTTCCCGCGCGTACTTCAGCTGCTGGTTTTCGCGCTGCAGTTTGGCCAGCTCCGCTTCCAGTTGGTGGATTCTTTCATCGCGAGGGGTATCGTTGATCGGTGCGTCTTGCATGGTGCTTGTTCTCCGGGCGTGGTTGCCGGTGATGGTGTCGACATTTCGATTGTGTGCCCAACGGATGACTATTTCCAGCGAAACAATACCGCACCCAGAAGCAGGAATACTGCGCTCATCAAGGTCAGAACCACCAGCTGGGTGCTGATGCCCGCCAGCCCGGCGCCATCGATCATGATGGCGCGGGCGGCGTCGATGACGTGCGTCAGCGGGAACAGCAATGCCAGTTTTTGAACCAGCGGGTTGGTCCCCTCCAGTGAAAACCACACTCCGGAGAGAAACATCATCGGCCAGCTCAGCACGTTGAGAATGCCGCCAGCCAGCTCTTCGCTGGCGATGCGTGCGGCCACCAATAGACCGAGACTAATGAGGCTGACGGCGCCAAGGGTGAACACCAGCAACAGCAGGGCGTAGTTGCCGAACATGCTGAAGTCGATGAACAGATCGGCGCCGGCGTAGACGCCGCTGGTGATGGCGAGGATCAGCCACAGGCGCGACACCACCTGTGCGCTGAGAAATTCAAAGGCGGTCAGCGGCGTGGCCTGCAGGCGCTTGAGTACGCCGCTCTTGCGGTAGCGCACAATGACATAGCCGACGCCGAACAGGGCCGAGAACATCATGTTCATGGCCAGTATACCGGGGATCAGCCAATCCACGTAGCGGATTTCGCGGCCGCTGACGGTCTGCCGTTGGAAGTTGCCGGCCGGGCTGTTCGTTATATCAGCCACTGTGTCCGCACCGTGCAGCACCCGCTCCAGCAGGTAGCCCTTGGGTGAGTCGCGGTTGATCCAGTAATGGTGCTGGTCGAGATCGAACAGCATGTCCAGCTGGTGGCGTTCCACCTTGGTGATGGCCGGAGCCAGCTTGCTGATGGGAATGAACTGGATGTAGTCGGTGCGGAAGAAGGCCTGTGTCTTTTGTACCTCCGCCAGTTTCTGTACGGGATCTGCGGCATAGACACCGACCTTGTACAGATCCATGGGCTTGCCGGAAAAGGCGAAGGCGAAGCCGGCGACGATGAGCACGGGGAAGAAGATGTTCCAGCCCAGCGCCGAGCGGTCGCGGATGAATTCGCGGTTGCGGGCCTTGAGCACGGCAAGGAAACGACGCCAGCTCATGCGCGCAGCTCCTCGCCGGTGAGGGCTAGAAACAGGTCTTCAAGGGTGCGCGGGCGGATCTGCAGACCGGCCAGGGAGATGTCATTGTCGAGCAGGATGCGAATGGTGGCGTTGATGTCGCGGCTGAGGATTTCCACCGTCTCTTCTTCCTCGTGCAGGGTGACCGGCAGGGGTAGTTCGGCCGGGTCAGCGGGGATGTCGGCGCGCGGCAGCTGCAGAACCACCTCGTCGAAATGCTCGGCCAACAGGGTCTTGGGTGAGCCGCGGGTGATAATTTTACCGTGATCCATGATGGCGATCTCGTCACACAGCTCGTAGGCCTCTTCCATATAGTGAGTGGTGAGCAGGATGGTCTTGCCCTGTGCGCGGATGCGTTTCACCAGCGCCCACAGATTGCGCCGTGCCTGCGGGTCAAGGCCGGTGGTGGGTTCATCGAGGAATACCACCTGCGGGTCGTTGACCAGGGCGATGGCCAGCAACAGGCGCTGACGCTGTCCGCCGGACAGCTTGCGACTGTCGCGGTCGAGAAATTCACCCAACGAGCAGGTGTCGATGAGTTCGTCGATGGGTGCGGGGCGTGGGTAGAAGCTGCCGAACATCTCCAGCGCTTCGCGTACCGTCATGTAATCCTGTAGGGCGGTGGACTGGAACATGATGCCGGCGTCGTTGCGGAAGTCCACGCCCACGGGCTTGCCGCGATAGAAGATCTTGCCGCCATCGGCATCAGTGATGCCCTCGAGCATTTCGATGATGGTGGTCTTGCCGGCGCCGTTGGGGCCGAGCAGACCAAAGCAGGTGCCTGCTTCGAGGCCGAAGCTGACGCCGTTGACGGCTGCGACGTCACCGAAGCGCTTGGTCAGGTTGCTGGCCTGCAGCAATACAGCCATGCGGGGTAATCCTCAAATCGGGGAAAGCGGCATAGGATAGGGGGCGAGGGTGGCTAAAGGAAGGGCTGGCCGATATTTTAGGCTGCAGTTGGCTTGCCGGTGTTCAGGACGCTACGGCTTTTTCCGGATCCTGGTGATCTGCGGTCGATGGCGGGCTGGTTTGCTCTTGGGGGCGTCGCAGCGGTGGTGGCACATGGAAGTGTTGGGTCTCTTGTTGAATGCTTTGTTCCTCGACGCTGGCATCGAAGTGTCGCCGCAACCAGCTCAGTGTTTCATCCACCAGGCTCTCCGGCACACTGGCGCCGGAGGTCAGTAATACGGTGCCAACGGCATCGAACCAATGCCGTTGGAGTTCTTCAGGGCTGTCGATCATTCGTGCTGGCGTGCCCAGTGACTGGGCGACGTCGGCAAGACGCCGTGAGTTGGAACTGTTCTGGCTGCCGATGATGATTGCAATTTGTGCCTCGGCGGCCAGTTTGCGTACGGCCTGCTGGCGATTGTGGGTGGCGTAGCAGATATCGTCCGTGCGGGGTTGTTCGATGTGGGGGAAACGCTGCTGCAGGGCCGCCTCGATGTCTTGTTTGTCGGCCACGCTGAGGGTGGTCTGGGTCAGATAGGCGATACGCTTGGGTTTGCCGATATCAAGAACCGCCACGTCGTCCACGGATTGCACCAGATGGATGGCGCCTGGTGCTTCGCCCATGATACCGACCACCTCGTCATGGCCACGGTGGCCTACCAGAACGAGGGTATAGCCCCTGCGCGCATAGCGCACCGCCTCGCCATGGACCTTGGTCACCAGCGGGCAGGTGGTATCGATAACGTTCAATTCACGTGCTTGTGCCTCCTGTCGTATGCGGGGCGATACGCCATGAGCACTGTACATGAGAGTCGCGCCTACCGGCACATCCTGCAGTTGATCGACGAAGACAACGCCGCGGGCGGAGAAACGCTCTACCAGATAGGTGTTGTGGACGATCTGATGGTAGACATACAGGGGAACATCGAAGTGCTGCAAGGCCAGTTCAAGGCTATTGATTGCCATTTCGACGCCGGCACAGTAGCCTCTTGGGCTTACCAGTAGAATTCGCATGGGTCATCTCCTATGACTAATTCCCGCAGTCCATGATCAAACATCTTACCTCGTGCAGAGCCTGCGCCTGATTAATTAATGACACAAGTAGCAAATTACCTTTATCTAAGCCGAACGCCCTCTGGTGTTGCCACGCCGATTTTCGGTACTATAATCTGATCAAGTCAATCTGAAATTTATCCGTCATCTGCCAGGAGGCACCATGAACACGCGCACTGAATCTGTCATCAGGGAACAACCTACCGGTCTGGAGGACGTTGCCCGCTCGGTTCGGGCTGTCATACGCGCCTCGCGCGCCGTGGGTTAGGCATCCGCGGATGTGCTGGAGCGCGAACTGGCAATGGCCATCAGTATCTCTGAGAAGATCCGGGACAATGTGTTTTCTGAGAAGATGCTGAAAGAGGCCCGCACTGAAGGCCTGCCTGCCCGCCTGCGCTCCGATGCCCACCGTGCCTTGGATCTGGCCGCCGATGCCGGCGCCATTGTCTACAACAACGCGCTGACCTTCCTGGAAAACTTTGCCGATGAGCGGCGCGCACCGCTGGCTTCGTTGAATACGGCATCCACGACCCTGGCCCCAGCGGAGCCTGTCACCAAGGGTTGATGTTCATCGGCTGGCCGAGAATGCCCTCTCGCTGAAACCTCGGCGTGGTATTCGGGCTCAGCCGTTTTCCTCGTCGGCAGGTTCTTTGCTGAGCAGTACCTCGAATTCCACCTTGATCTCCAGATCACCGTTATCCACGCCAATGCGTGCCACATAATCACCGGGGGCGGTCTGCGCATCGGTCATGATGAGCAGGGTCAGCTTTTCGAAATCCTTGGGGGCGATGTCCAGTCGCTCCGGCTGAAAACGCAGGGCGGCCTCGGTCAAGGGTTGGCCGGTGCCGATGCGTGTGCCGCGCATGTCCTGACAGGCAAAGACCAGGTTTTCCATGGGCTGGTCGGCCGGGTTCTCCATCGATAACGGGATGCGCAGTGTCCCACCCTGATGGACTTTGGGAAGATTTGTCGCGTCGCTGTTTTTATTGTGGGTGGTCATGGATTCGTCGGCGCGGGTGTTTGCCGATGTATTCTTGGTTGGCTTGCCATCCGTTGTCCCGCTTGCAGCGCCGCCCACCACGGAGACCACAAGGCCAATGACGTTGGTCAGGGTTGTCACTCCATAATGCACCATCTCGCCAAGCGGTCCTTGCTGGGTATCCGGGCGGGTGACGGGTTTGCCCGCTGCAGTGACTTCCGCCAGGGTTTTGGCAATCGCCGCACCCACGCCAAAGGCCGCATTGATGACCTCCGAGACACCTTCTGCCACCGATGGGTCGGCATGTTTTTCCTGCTGTTCGCTCTGGTTTTGTTTGCTCATAATTTTTTCAGTAACACGGTAAAGCCGGGAGTTGGATTTAAGGATTGCCCGGTGGTGTGGCCTTGGGTTGTGGGCAGGGATCATCCTCACACTGCTGGGGGGTGGCCACCGTGGCTCCCGTCAGGCGCAGAGACATGACACGGTTTTTGCCCATGCGCAGTTCCATGACATAGTCGGAGGCGATATGCCAGGGGTTGCAGAAGCGCAATTGCAGGGGCGTGCGCATTTGCAGTGCGTGATGAATGGGTTCGGCAAGCGCGGTATTCACATTCAACGCGTGATCCAGTGGTTCGATCTTGTGGGTCTGATGATGATCGTTGGCAAAGTGATGGGCCATGCGGACATGTAACGGTGCCTTCTCATCACCCTTGAGGGTGACCTCTCCGGATATCTTGCATTCGCAGGGGTGTTCTTCATCCCAGCACACCCTGTGAACCAGCGGCTGTTGAGGGTTGGTAGCATGCTGTATTTGATGTTTGACCGGTGGCTTTTCGCAGTCACCATGGATCTGCAGGCTGCCATCGTGGTGAAAGCTGTCACCGGCTTTCTGCTCGATGACGAGGGTTTGCTTTCCCCGGGCTTTCTTTCTGCCATGAGTCACTTCCTGCCGCTCAGCGGATTTGATAGACATCCATGATGAATTCACTTTCACAGACCCAGTTTTCCAGCCGGATCTCCACTTCGTGATCACCACCCAGGCAGGCGTGGGCAAATGTGATGCCCGCCTCGTCTGAATCATGCAGGCACAGTTCTTCGTTGTCCACCAGCACCGTGAACTTGCCGGGCAGCTTGAACTGGAAGCGGTAGACGCCGGGGTTGAAGCAACCCAGGCCCCGCCAGGCGGCCGGATAGGGGATGCGCAGGTCACGCAGGGTCTGGGGCTGAAGATCGCTGCTGGGCACGCCGTCGGTGCAGGTGAAGCCCTCTGGTCCGTGGTCCAGTGATTCGCGGGCGATGGTGATCCATACCGGGCGGCTGGCCGAGGCCAGGTGTGCCAGCAATTCCGCGGCGAATACCAGACCCACGTTGGCCTGTGCCGCTTGATCGACAGTGGACATCTCACCGGTTCTGAGCCGGTTCAGGCGGTTCATGAAGATGTGGCTGGTATCAGTATCATTGGGATAGTAAGAAGGTGCCTCGGTGGTGCTGTTCGGCTTTTTAGGGTCGTCACCGTCGTCATTCCCTGTGTCGCTGTCCTTTATCAGTACTGCGTTGACCTGCATGCGCAGATTGTCACGCAGGCCCGCCTCGAACAATTCATAGGACAGTGACCCTTTGGGCACGAACAGATCCAGGGTCGTCGGTGTAAAGGGTGTCAAGCCGATGATGTTGCCCGGCCCGGTGAAGGGTGGTGCGGTGGTGAGGCGGACATGGGCGAAACTGCTGCTGCCTGGGATACCGCTGTTGCTGATGAAGGGAACCCGGATAAGGCTCAGGGATTCCACGAAGCCGTCCACCCGCTGGGCGCGCCGGTCGCCAAAGGCATTGAGACTGTTGTCCAGGGCCACGGCATGAATACGTCCTCTGATAGGGTTGTCGCTGCTGGTGCCGGGCTTGGTTCCGGTGCCCGTCGTATCCATGCTGACAAAGAACTGTACCAGCCGCCCATGGGTCTGGGCCTCGCGGATCATCTCCGACTGCTGGCTGACGACCAGGCGTTCCGGTGATTGTAGATCCAGCTCCAATATCGCCGTGCCAAGATCGGTGGTGACGACCTCAACCAGCGCCACATCGTGTTGTTCCTCGTCGCCTGCAGTCCGGTTGCGGGCCAGCACTGACACGTTCACGACCAATCCCGCCACGATGGACAGATTGCGAGGTGCATCCAGTTGGTCACGACTGATGCGTGCCGCCTGCTGGATCTCGTTGCCCGACTCGCTCGGCGTATGTTCGATGAACACCGGCTCGGCACGGTTCATGGCATCGCGCAGGATGCCGATCTTGCTCAGGCGCTCATTGAAGCGCTCCGGGTCGCCGTCGATGTCACGCACCACGTATACACCGCTGCCACCGTCGCTGTGAATCAGGGTTACACGCACGAGGCCGGCGCGACCGACCTCGATCTTCTGCACAAAACCTCGTACCGTTGCCATGATAAAACTCCTTTTTCTCGATTCAGAAAATCTGTTTGATAGCGCATTGCGGCGGCATGGCCGCCAAGTCGTTGTGCGGGGTTATGGATCCGGGCGTGGCATGCGTCGCATGCCGCGCAGATCCTCGGCACTGCGTGCTAGCCGCCGAATGTAAAGCTCACCGGGGAACACAAAACCATCGCGGAACACGGTGATGCCGGTTAGGCAACTGGTGATTTCGGCAATGCCATTCACCACCGGTGGGATGGGTTCAATAATGGCGCCCTGCTCATTGGCGATGTCCTCCGCCACCTCGCCGCCGACCTTGTCGATGGTGATCTCGATGACGACCAGGGCGATCCAGCCGGCGATAGGGATAATGATTTCCAGAAAGACGTCACAGCAACTCTGATCGAAATCGAAGTCGCCCACTTCGGGCGCGTCGATAATCAGTTCGCAGCCCTCTTCGCCGTCTTCGCGGTGTGCGCGCATGAAGACAGGCCCTTCGAATTCCACCGTGGGATCCCACCAGCAATCGATCTTGACCTTGGTCTTGCCGCTTATCCACAGGTGTCCCTCGCTTTCTTCATGTTCACCAGGATTGGCCAGGGAGACATTGAGCTCGTAGAGCACGGCATCACCTTCCGGTGTCTCTATCAGTTCGCCATCCTCGCTGCCGACACCCGGAAATTTGTCGGCAATCACCGCTTGAATTTCTTCCTGCACCTTTGCCGCTCCCACCGCCAGGGCCAGCTCGTTGCCGTTGAGGAAGTTATCCGGTGCGGTATCATCTGCTGCTGTGCCCGAGCGTCGATTGAGCAGGATGGCGAGGATGCCGTCATCCACCAGCAGGAAGCCCACCGGCGTGCCCAGTGGCTCGTCTTCGTCGCCGGACTTGGGGCTGTAGACGGGATATCGGCGAGTGTTGATGTAGGCGGCGATTTCATCCTGCAGTAATTGCTGCGCCGCCGCCGCCGTAAAGGCCGGTTCGGTGATGACACCAAAGGCGCTGATCATGCCCCTTGCCTGGGCGGTAATCAGTGTCTGGATCTGCGGCCGTGCCACATCCGGAGTATCCAGCTCGACCGAGGTCGCCAGTGCTGCATCGGCGGGGTCAACGGTCATATCCACGCTGACGCTGGTATCCGTCTGCTCCACCTTGCGATAGAAAATCAGCCGGCCGAAGGAGCTGTATTCGCTATTCAAGACAGGCACAACCGGGATCAACACATGGATAGGCGCCGTCACCTTGAGATACTGCTCGGCGGCTATCGTTTCCAGGGCCACTTCAATGTCATAGGGCGTTGCGGCGTTAGGGGGCTCTAACGTGACGTCACGGTTGCCGTCATAGAGGGTGACGGTGTTGGCGCCTGAACTGAAGGCGTGAACAGGCATGGTTTCATAGGCGCTGTGCACCGCATTGCGGAATTGTTCCACGCCAACGCTTGGTACCCCGCTGAGGCCGGTGATACCGACATCGGCACTGGTGATGCCGGAAAAACTCAGTCCCAGCACCTCGTCGCCATCTTCATCCCAGGCCGTCAGCAGGGCAGGGATGTCGGCCTGTGCCTCAAGCAGGATTTCACTCAATGCCGGATCAGGGGCATCCGCCGTCTGTGCCTGCAACTCAAAAGGAAATGAAAACAGGATGTGTTTTTCATCCTGAAAACTGAGATCGGCGGGCTTATCCTCGTCATCCAGTACCCGCACATTGATGGTGAATTCACGCCCGGAAAAGGTCCGCGTCAACGGCCCCACATTGTGGGGGTAGCGGTGTTCGGATTTGAAGGCCAGGTGAAAGATTTCCTTGACGGAGTCAATCCCCAGCTCGACGCAAAAATCAAAATTGGAGGTCAGGTTCATTCCTTTACCTCCGGCTCCGGCAGCGTCACCTTACGGAACCAACGTCGAAAGACGTTGCCCCGTTTGCCTTCCTTGATCAGCCGGTAGCTGTAACGGCTGTGCAGATGCAGCCCACGTCGCTGAATGATCGCCAGCTCCAGCAGGTCACGGGCGACGGGGCTGCTGTCTCTGTAAAAGTAAAGATCCTCCAGGCTTAAGCGCTTGGGGGTGTGCTTGGCCGGTTTGAGTTCAGGTACGGCGGCGTCTAAGTCCAGCCTGCGTATCAAAGGCGGCATTTCTTGCATGCGTACCCGCCCTGTGCGTCGTGGACGTGACGGGAGGTGTGAGTATCGATGCGTGCGCTTCGGTCGCAAGGCCTGCAGGCGTTTTTCCACCGCCGGGTCATGTGCTGACTTGTAGCTTGGCGTGAGACCGCCGGTATCCAGTGGCTGCAGGTGTAGTTTTTCAAACAGCGTTCGGCTCAGCCAGGCTGAGTTACCCGGTCGTGGAACCTCGCACAACGCCTCGGTCAGGCGTGCCTCCAGTTCCTCTCGGCGTTCACGCATGGCCGGCCGGTGACGCAAGCGTGAAAGAATGTGGTGAATCACTGGCCGGGAAAACTTGACGCCTGCCTCTTGCATTGCGAGCACTGGATTGATAAACAGCATGGCGGCAAGCCCGGGCTGGGCGTTAAGCAATCGGTTCAGCTGCGGCCCCAGTGCACCCAGTGTTTTTTCATCCTTAATTTCGATGGCACGGGACCTGGCCGTTTTTCTTTCTGCTGCCACGGAGTGAGCCTTGCGTTTTTTTTCGGTCATGTCGACCTCCGTATGAGTACGGAGTGACCCCCCTGTTTCCCTGATGCGGCCGGCAGAGTTAGAATGAGACTTAAGGGCTCGCGAAACAATAACTTTCCGTTTTGGGACGTCGATCCATCCCGCCTGGCTGCGTTGCAAAAACTTGAAAGATAACCAATATTCCTGCGTTTTCGCGCCTTGCCAGACGGGCGCCTCAACGCCCCAAATCCGGAAAGTTATTGTTTCGCAAGCCCTAACGCTGCCGGACCTCCATTAATGGCCTATGTTTAGCGCATTAACCGGAACACGGCAAGATATTCCTGTCGCGCATGTTATATATATGCAGGCATTCCCGAGGCGGTGTCAACAGTAAAACCGCTTGACGTTGTGACGCAGGCCTTATAGCTTTTCCTGCCTCGGTTATGGCTCCACAATGATCGTATTCCGGCGCGTTTGTTTCAGCCAGAGTGTGCCGCGAGACACGCTGCAAAAAGTACACGGTAAACAAACCTGTAAATTTCAGCATGATTGATACAATCAGCCATCTACCAACCTAAACGGAGTGTGTTGCAGTAATGCCGGCCAACCTGCGCCCCCGACCTACAGCATGCACCGAACAACCTGCCGCTGCGCTGGGGCCTGAAGGCCCGTTTCCCCGAGTCCGCCTGCGTAAGGTGCTGGAGCGCCGCTGGTTGCACTATGCATTTTTGTCGCGTGATCACGAGCTGGGCATGGTGGCCAATGTGGCCTGGCTGGGTCCGGGGCTCGAGGCCGAGGATGCGCCACCCCGCTGCACCTCCATCCTGCTGGTGCACAAGCGTGGTGAAGGTTGGTGCGCCAGCCAGTTCAACACCCAAACGTCGACGCCGTTGTGGTCTGCCTTTCAGCAACCCCACAACCTACACACACCGGAACCCCTGACATTGACGTCCACCTCTGCCAGCCCGGCGGTTGAACTGCAGTTATCGCGCAGCAGCCGGCCCTGCACGAGCCAGAGTGCATGGTTCGCCCCCGACCAGCATCTGCGCTGGCAATCAGAGACCGGGGTCATCGCCCGCGGCCGCTGGACCTTCAAGGATCAAACCTTCGATAACGTGGAGGCCATCGGTTATCACGAACGGGTGCGTGGTTACTGGGGCTGGCCGGAGTTGGGGGGCTGGGTGTTCGGCTTCGCCAATGATCCCGGCGGCGCCAGCGACCAGCCGCCGCCCACGGCCTTTGTGTTCACCCTGATCCAGCCCCGTGGGCCGGGGGATACGGCGACTGGTTCGGTGATGGTTTGGCGCAATGGTCGTCTGCGTCGGCATTTTCCGCGCCGTTGTGTCACCTTTGCGGTGCGCGGCCAGTTGCAGCGTGACAAGGTGCAGCAGGTGCCGGCCTTGTCCAATCTATTCGGTGTGCCGCCCATGGAGCCCATTCCGCAGCAGTTGATGATTTCCGCGCGCATGGGCGACGACTGGGTAACCTATGACTACCACTGCGATGCCGCGGCGCGCGTGGTGATCCCCAGCGAAACCAGTCTGCGGCCCTTCAGTGTGCACGAGGTCATCGGCCCGGTGCATGTGGAAGGCTGTATCAGTGGCGAGCATTTTACCTTTGATACCTATGGTATTGTCGAGTTTGCCGGGGGCGCCGATGACTGCTGATACCGCCGCTGAACTGCTAAAGGCGACCGTCGATGAACTTTCGCGTCGCGCCCCGGCGGTGATTGCGGCGGCCGCGGATCAGCTGCGCGGTATCATCCTCGGCCTGCATTTCGGTGATGGCAGTCGCAGCGAATTACGCGCCGACCACAGCCGGCTGGTGGTCACAGGGCCCAATGGCGAGACGCCACACGTCGAGGTTTATTTCGATGATCGCGCCATGAATCTGCTGTTTGACCTGGAGCGCAAGCCCATTGACCAGGTATGGGCGCAGCGCCTGGATGTGCGTGGTTACCGTGAACAGGTGCTCGCCGTCTGGCGCACCTTTCAAGTGTTGTCCCAGCGTGGCTCCGGCCTGCGTGCGGTGCAAGGCCTGTGGCGCAGCTACCGGGACCGGAATCCCCAGCGGTGGGGGCGTCCCGCTGAGTTGCCAGCCGATACCCGTTCCCGCAATCCCCAGCGTACCCGCAATACCGGCTGGCATGCCCTCGATTATCTGGACAACCGTTACGCGGAAGACATTGCCAAGGCCAGCAGCACCGTGGGTGGCGCCGTGTACACCGATGCCCGTAGTCTGTGGGACGGCTACCAAAGTAAGCCTTGGTGGCAGTTTGCCGATGTTGCCGACACGGACCTCATGGAGACCATGCAGGCCTGCAAGGATCGCGTCAGCCAGGAATTCCAGCGCATCGTCCCGGATCGCGAGCCCAGGGCCGAACTCTACGACCTGATGCGCGAATATCCCGCCCGCGAGGGCAAGGGTCTGCGTCCCACCCTGACCATCGCCACCTGTTGCGCACTGGGCGGGCGCGATGAGGATGCCGTGCGCGCCGCTGCTGCGGTGGAGTTGTTTCACAATGGCTTCCTGGTGCATGACGACATCGCCGATGAGTCCACCCATCGTCGCAATGAGCCCACTCTGCACGAGGCCCACGGTATCGGCCTGGCGGTCAATACCGGTGATGCCATGAACCTGCTGGCGGTGGACGCCGTACTCTCCAATCTGCCCACCCTGGGCCTGGCCCGCACCCTTGGCCTGATCCACGAAATCATGCACATGTGCCGTGAGACCGTCGAAGGCCAGGCCATCGAGCTGGGCTGGATCCGGCATCTTACGGTGCCGAAAACGGATCAAGACTATTTCACAATGAGCACCAAAAAGACCGGTTGGTACACCTGTATCAGCCCCTGTCGCCTGGGCGCCATCTGTGCCGGTGAGACCGACCCTGGAAAACTGGATCTGTTTACGGAGGCCTTCCGTCTCATCGGCATCGCCTTCCAGATTCAGGATGACGTGCTCAACCTGCTGGGTGATGAAGTGCTCTACGGCAAGGAGCCCCTGGGGGACCTGTTCGAAGGCAAGCGCACGGTGATGATGATTCACCTTTTCCGTGAGGTCGCGCCGAAACGACGCCAGCGGCTGCTGGACATCATCCGCCTGTCACGCACCGAAAAACGCTTCGAGGATGCCGAGGAGATTCTTGCGGCGATGCATCAGGTGGGTTCCATCGAGTATGCGGTGAAGGTGGCCGACCGCCTGGCCCATGAAGGCGTACGGCGCTTTGAAGAAGACTTGGCCTTCATTCCCGAGAATGAAGCCAAGGCCCTGCTGCGACAGATCGCCAACTACGTCACCACGCGTCCCCTGTAGCCGGGCAGCACCGCAGCAGGGGTTGGGGAGCAATTCTGCTACCATGGCGCCAGGTGTCAAATCCGTCGAATATCACCAGCCCAAGTAACCTCAGGCAACACTGAATGACGTCAAAAGAACAGGCAAAGGAACTGCCACTGGAAGATCTGGCCCTGCTGGCCGGCCTGCAGCGCGGCAACGACTGGTTACGCGCTGTGCTTTGCACCCTTGCCCGGCGCGGGTTGGGGTTTCGTCAACAACATCCGGCGCGCGCAGAGCAACTGTTGGCCGCCCTGTCGCGTTATCCCTATTTCAAGGCCGGGCAGTTTCTGTTCGACCTGATGGAGTGGGAGGATTTCATGCTGGACGGAGAGGTACCGCCGCTCGCGCCCACCACCCTCGACGGCCCAGCCTTGCAGCGTATGGCTGGATTGCTCAATACCTTTCGCGCCCACCTCGATGGTGCCGAGCCGATGGTGGTGCCTGAAGTGGATACCCTCCTGCCCCTGTTTGTGCCCGAGGATGAAGACCTGCCAGCGCTGGAGCCCAGCCTCTATCTCTATCATGAAGTGGTGCTGGGCATCCTCTGCAGCGTGCGGCCGTTGCTGCAGGTTCAAACGCCGCCTGACGGGAAAGGCCCAAGCCCTACGGACTGAAGGCTTGGTGCGGGAGTAGCGGCGGGTCTATATTCAGCCCTCAGCCCTCAGTCCCTAATCCCGTCTCCTCAAAACAGCTCGATATCTTCCTCTTTACTCTTGTCCTGCGTGCGGCTGAGGTGCAAGGCCTCTTCGATGCTGGCGCCATTGAGAATGGCGTCGAACATGGCCTTGTCGGACTCCATGGTGTAACGGGATTTGATGCCTGTCTGCAGTTTTTTCCACGCCTGAGGGTTGTAGAGCTGGTCGGGGCTACCCACCAGACCGCCCAGCGAGGCCAGACTGTCGGTGAGATGGCCGAGGCGTTGGTTGAGCTTGTCATAAAACTGAAAGGCGACGATGGCCGTCTGCATCTGGCCGGAGATGGCGTTGCAGTTCTGCGTGATGCTGTCCTGCTGGCTGGATTCCGCAGGCAGGGTATCGGCGACGGATTGTATAGCGCCGATATTGTCCATCATGGTGGTAAAGGATTCGGTGAGGGTCTTTACGGACTCGTCACCATCCTGCATGGCGTTGCTGATCTGCGCCACGGCGAGATTGAGCATCATCACCGTTTCGCGTACCTGGCTCCAGTCCAGATCGGGGCGGTCGGCGGGTGACGGTTGAAATTGTTGCGGATTGTCGTTCATGTGTTGTATCCCGGGCAGCTTCTTCTGCAGTACAGGACACAGTGTCGGCAGCCCCGCCACGGACTGAAGGGCACTTCGGATGAATTCCTCTGACGCCAACCCTAAGCCAAGTGCCATCCGGCCCCAGCTATTTTTCCAGGCGTTCGACGAGTTTTTCCAGTCGTTCGGCGAGCAGATCCCAGATCACCATGGGGCCACCTTCCTTGGCCCATTCCTCCAGTGATTTCTGTTTGAGTTTTTCCAGATCGTCGGCCAGTTTTCCGCGTTCCTTCTTGAGTTCATTCAGCTCCTCGCTGGCCTCGGGTGCCGTGGTTTCCACCGCTTTGTGGGCCTTCTCGAAGAGTTCATCGACATGTTTCAGGCGGGCCTCATAGTGCAGAATATTACGTTCGACTAGCTGTTCATCAGTGGTCATGGATGCTTCCTCGCGACGGGGTTGATGAGTTCTGTGTTATCACCATGTCATTTTGTTATGGAGACAGTTGTCGCTGGTTTCAACCTAGTGGTCCAACAAGTTTATATTGATGGATTCAGCGTTTCTGAGGTGTCTCGCAGCAAGGCGCAGTGCGCAGGCAATGGCCGTCTCCCTTGTCAAGCGCTGCAACGCCGCTGCGGGGTACCTCAGAAGCGCCCGAAGGGT
>JAJRWE010000152.1 GCA_024276955.1 Gammaproteobacteria bacterium | reverse complement strand
GCCCGAAGGGAAGCCATTAAATACGCGATTGCGGTGTTGTAGACCTTGGAAAGGGAGCAGCCATTCCCTGCGGTCTACGCCTTGCACTCGCGTATTTACTGGCTTTCTAAATAGGCATACAGTTCAGGACACTACACTAGTGTGCGCAGGATTGGAGGTGGGGCTGTGCCCTGTGTGCTGGCTTAGATATGGGAAAGTCTTTACAATCAGCCCCTGGTACAGCCCCTTGCTGTGAGTATGGTGGTCTGTACCTTCTTCCGTAGGCAAGATGCCTGCCAAGCCCCGACAGACAGAAGGATGTTTCGCGTTAGTGGTTAGGGTTTTCCGACAATATATTCCTGTGCCTTTTCTGGTTCTCGGGGTGGTGGAGTTCGCGCTGTTTGCGGCTTCCGTCTATCTCGGCGTCTTCGTCTATGACCGTTTTTTTGCCGCCGGAATGATCAATGCTGGTGGTCTGTCCCTGTGGACAAAGGAGTTGGCCTTTGCCCTGGTGATGATGCTGGCCATGGTGGCGATGGGCTTGTACCAGCGCCGCTTCCGTTTCGCCATGGCGGGTATGCTGTTACGCATCGTTACCGCGCTGATTGGCGGCGCCGTCGCTATCAGTATGATCTACTACGTGGCCCCGTTTCTGGCCGTGGAGCGAGGGATGCTGGTTGCTATCATTTTTGTCGCGGCAGGACTGGTGCTCACGGTTCGCGTCATCTTTATCAAGACCCTGAATCAGGATATGTTGAAACGCCGCATCCTGGTACTGGGTGCCGGAGAGAAGGCCGCGCAGATCCCACGCCATTTGCGACGGCGCGTGGATCAGCAGGGTTTCTCCGTGGTGGGCTATGTCCATATTCGCGGCGAACACGATGTCGTCGATGAAGGCCAAGTGCTGAGACCCGACGTACCCCTGCTGACGCTGTCCAAGGAACTGCAGGCGGATGAAATCGTGGTGGCGGTGGGTGAACGACGGCGCAAGACGTTTCCGGTTCATGAGTTGCTGGACTGTAAGATGAGCGGGGTCGATGTCATTGATCTGCAGGGGTTCTTTGAGCGGGAAACCGGTAAGATCAAGCTCGATATCCTCAATCCCAGCTGGATGATTTTCTCCGATGGCTTCAGTCAGGGGGAATACAGGAAGCGCTTTTTTGACATCCTGATCAGCCTGGCGCTGCTGGCCATCACCTGGCCCTTTATGCTGTTGGTGGCGCTGGCGATTGTCATGGAAAGTGGCGGGCGCGGCCCGGTTTTTTACAAACAGGTGCGCGTCGGCCAACACTGGAAATTGTTTCATGTCATCAAGTTCCGCAGTATGCGTGTCGATGCCGAAAAGGGCGGTGCACAATGGGCAACAAAGAACGACAGCCGGGTGACGCGGGTCGGTGCTTTTATTCGCAAGGTGCGTCTGGACGAGCTGCCACAGATTTTCAATGTGTTGCGCGGTGATATGAGCTTTGTCGGTCCTCGCCCTGAACGCCCGGAGTTTGTCACCCAGCTGTCAGAGCAGATCCCCTATTATTCCGAGCGTCATCGGGTCAAGCCGGGCATTACGGGCTGGGCGCAGGTTTGTTATCCCTATGGCGCCTCGGAAAAGGATTCCATGGAAAAGCTCCAGTACGACCTGTATTACATCAAGAACTACAGTCTGTTTCTGGATATGGTGATCATCCTGCAGACGGCGCATGAGGTGACGTGGGGCAAGGGCGGGCGCTGATGTCTTGTCGAGGTATTGCTGCCCGGGAGAGAGGCCATGGATAGCTTGATGTTGATCGGCTACATTGCCGCCGCCCTGGGTTTCCTCGTATTGACGCTGTTGCTGGCCACGGCCTGGCGTGGGCGCCGCGAGGGTGGCCTGTTGCTGGCGGCCTCTTCCGCCACTACCCTGTGGGCCGTTGTTGCCGCCTGGCACGCCAGCGGGCTTTACCCCTCTTCTCTGTTTGTGGTCGCTGCCGAACTATTGCGCGATGTTTTCTGGCTGTGGTTTCTGCTGGCGATCCTCGGCCATGGCCGGGCCGATTCGGCACGCCGCTTCCTGCGTGTGGCGGCCGCAGTGGTGGTAGTGTTCGGTATGACCATGGCCCTGGTGCTGGGACTGATTTTCAGTGGCGAGGTTGCTGTCTCTCCACGCCTGGGTTTCGATCTGCGTATCTTTACTTTCCTGGTGTTTTCCCTGCTGGGTCTGGTGCTGGTGGAACAGCTGTTTCGCAACACGCCGCTGGCCGAGCGCTGGGCCATCAAGTATCTGTGCCTGGGGTTGGGCGGTCTGCTTGCCTTCGATTTCTATCTCTACTCCAATGCCTTCTTGCTACGTGACATCTCTCCGGCGATCTGGACGGCGCGGGGCTATATCAATGCCATCGTGGTGCCATTGATCATTGTCTCGGCGGCGCGCAACCCGCAGTGGTCGCTGGATGTCTTTGTCTCGCGCAGCTTCGTGTTTCACAGCGCCAGCCTGCTGGGGGCGGGGATTTATCTGCTGGCGATGGCTGCCGGCGGTTATTACATCCAGCTCTATGGCGGAGAATGGGGGGGGCTGGCGCAGTTGGTGTTTTTCTTCGCTGCCGGCATGTTGCTGGTGGTGTTGCTGTTTTCCGGGCAGATGCGCGCCCGTCTGCGGGTCTTTCTCAGCAAGCATTTCTTCAACTACCGCTACGACTATCGTGAGGAGTGGCTGTGTTTCATCAATACTCTGTCCTCGGCGGAACTGGATCACGATCTGCGCCTGCGGGTGATTAAGGCCATGACGCAGATCGTCGAGAGTCCAGGGGGGCTGCTTTGGCAACGACGGGAGGATGGCGGCTTGCAGCCTACCGCCAGCTGGAATATGCCAGAGTCTTGGGAAAGTGTGACGGAGGATGAGCCGTTCGTGCGTTTCCTCTGTGAGCACGGCTGGATCATCGAGCTGGATCAGGTCACAAGAGAGCCCGAGTTATACGCGGGCCTGATACTGCCCGACTGGTTGCGGCAGATGCCCGATGCCTGGCTGCTGGTGCCCCTGTTCAATATGTCGGAGCTGCACGGCTTCATCGTGCTTGCGCGTCCGCGCACGCCCTTGCAGGTCAACTGGGAGGTGCGTGACCTTCTGGTTACCACTGGGCGGCAGTCTGCCAGCTATCTGGCTCTGCTGGCGGCCAATGAGGCCTTGGTCGATGCGCGCCAGTTCGAGGCCTTTAATCGTCTCTCGGCGTATGTGGTGCACGATCTGAAAAACCTGGTGGCACAGTTGTCACTGGTGGTCAGTAATGCAGAGCGACATCGTGACAATCCGTCCTTTGTCGAGGATGCCTTCGCCACCGTGGACAACTCGGTGCAAAAAATGAATCGTCTGCTTGCTCAGCTGCGTAAGGGGCGTCTGGCCAGTCAATCGCAGAAGTCGGTGGACCTGGGTCGGGTGCTGGAGGAGGTGATTGCATCCCATGCCGGGCAGTCCCCTGTCCCCTGTCTTTCATTGTGTAATGAGGGCTTGGTCGTGATTGCCGATAGTGACCGCCTAACGGCGGTGATCGGGCATCTGGTACAAAATGCGCAGGATGCTACAGACGATGATGGTGGGATTCAGGTACGATTGTGGCGTGAGGGGGAAGCGGCCATGATAGAAATCGAGGATGACGGTTGCGGGATGGACGCGTCCTTTATTCGTGAACGTCTGTTTCGGCCCTTCGATACCACCAAGGGCAATGCCGGCATGGGT
>JAJRWE010000151.1 GCA_024276955.1 Gammaproteobacteria bacterium | reverse complement strand
CGTTTGCCGGTCTCGTATCAGGAGGTGTTGAGCAGCCTGCATTATCATCCGCCAGGGCTGACGGGTACCGAGTCGAAAGAGTGGGGCATCTTGATCCTGGCGCATCACCTGTTACCGGAGACGGGTCTGCCGGGTGGGGATGTCATTGAGACCCTGACGGCCTCTCGGGAGGGACTGGCGGAGATGCTCACTCTGTCGGATGGCGATTTGGACGAAATTATCGCATCGGCCCAATCCATGCAGCAGGGCGACTGAGTGTCACCCCTGTGTTTTTTTGATTTTTCTGGTTTTCTCTCATGTCGTTAATTCGTTTTGAAAAGGTATCGCTGGCCTTCGGCCACTGGCCACTGCTGGATAATGTCGAGTTGCAGATTGAGCCGGGTGAACGGGTCTGTCTGGTGGGCCGTAACGGCACCGGCAAGTCCACCTTGATGCACGTCATGCGCGGCGCCATTGCACCCGATGACGGCAATGTCTGGCGCAAGTCCGGCCTGCGTGTGGCCTACCTGGCGCAGGATCTGCCCGTCGATGAAACACGCACCGTGTTTGAGGTGATCACCGACGGCCTGGAGGCCATGGGCGCGGCGATGGTGGAGTATCACCGTGCGTTGCAGACGGTGATGGAAGATCACTCCGAAGCCGCGATGGAGGCCCTTTCGCGGGCGCAGCAGGCGTTGGATGCGGGCGACGGATGGCGCCTGGAGCAGCGCGTGGAAGAGGTGATTTCCCGTCTCGACCTGCCAGCGGACGAGAGCCTGGACTCCCTCTCCGGCGGCTTCAAGCGCCGCGTGCTGCTGGCGCAGGCGCTGGTGCTGGAGCCCGACCTGCTGCTGCTTGACGAGCCCACCAACCACCTCGACATCGAAGGCATCCAGTGGCTGGAAGAGTTCCTGCGCGGCTGGAACGGCAGCCTGCTGTTCATTACTCATGACCGTGCCTTCCTGCAGAATCTGGCCACGCGCATCGTCGAGCTGGATCGCGGTGCGCTGAGCTCCTGGCCCGGTGACTACGCCAACTATCTCGTCAAGCGTGAAGAACGTCTGGCGATCGAGGCTGAACACAACGCCAAGTTCGACAAGAAGCTGGCTGAGGAAGAGGTCTGGATACGCCAGGGCATCAAGGCACGGCGTACTCGCAATGAGGGCCGTGCCCGCGCCCTGCAGGCGCTGCGCAATGAACGCATGCAGCGTCGTGAACAACAGGGAAAAGCGCGACTGGAAATGTCGCAGGCCGATGCCTCGGGCAAGCTGGTGGTCGAGGTGGAAGACGTCACCGTGGGCTATGGTGGGGCGCCGGTGATCCGCGATTTTTCCACCAAGATCGTGCGCGGTGACCGCATCGGCATCATCGGCCCCAATGGCGCCGGCAAGTCCACCCTGCTGAAGCTACTGCTGGGCGAACTGGCGCCACAGCAGGGTACGGTCAAGCTGGGCACCAAGCTCAAGGTTGCTTACTTTGACCAACAGCGGGCGCAGCTCGATCTCGATAAATCCGTCATCGACAACCTCGATCTTGGTGGCGACATGGTGAGCATCAACGGGCGCGAAAAACACGTCATGGGTTACCTGCAGGACTTCCTGTTCCCGCCCCAGCGCGTGCGCTCGCCGGTGTCGTCCCTGTCCGGTGGCGAGCGCAACCGCCTGTTACTGGCGCGACTGTTCACCCAGCCCGCCAACCTGCTGGTGATGGATGAGCCTACCAACGACCTCGACGTGGAAACCCTGGAATTGCTGGAAGAACTCCTGAGTGACTACGCTGGCACCCTGCTGCTGGTCAGTCATGACCGCGCCTTTGTGGACAACGTGGTCACCAGTACCCTGGTCCTCGAGGGTGAGGGGCGGGTGAATGAATATGTCGGCGGCTACAACGACTGGCTGCGGCAGCGCAAGGCCGCAGTTCCCGGGGAGAAGCCGAACAAGCCCGCCGATGCCAGGGCGGCAGCCGGGCTGGCGCCGAAGCACGCCAAAAAACTCAGCTACAAGGACAAGCGTGAACTGGAGTCCCTGCCGGCGCAGATCGAAGCGCTGGAAAGTGAACAGACCAGCCTGCAGGAGCAGATCAACGAACCTGGCTTTTACCGACAGGACAAAGCAGAGATCGACGCCGGCCTGGCTCGCCTGGAGCAGCTGCAAGCGGAGCTGGCGACAGGCTATCAACGCTGGGAGGCCCTGGAAGCGCTGACGGCCGACGAGTGACGGGATAGAGCGGGCAATAAAAAAGGCGCGGTATGGCGCCTTTTTTATTGCCCGGACTTTTTATTGCCCGGAAATGGTGTGGGCGTTAATGGATGGACGGCGGTGACTTGTAGCGATCGATATCGGCACCTGTCTTTGGCGTTGAGGGAGCCTCCGGGGCGGGCCTTTCCTCACCGGACTCTGTCGATGTAGAGGCCTCCGCAGCGGGCTTTTCCTCGCCAGCCCCTGTTGGTGCAGGGGTGGCATCGGCACCGATATGGGTGTCGTCAGAGGCTGACTTGTCGGCGGTGGGAACCTCGGCGGTATCGGGCCGAGGCGTTTCTGCCTCCGACTTCTCCTGCGTAGCCTCCTCAGGCGTGGGGACCTCTGCGGCTGCCCCGGTCATGGGCTTTTCACCGCTCTCAGCCTTCGCCGGTGTAGTGGCTAGGGTGTCGGGATGCGGCGAATGTGTGGCGGCCAGCTCACTGTCACCTTCACTCTCTGTTTCGGCGGCACTGCCCTCAATGGCCGGCAGAACACGTGTCTCCGGCTGATCCAGCTGTGGCGTGCTGGTTTGCGGGCTGCACAGGGTCTGTGCGCCGGTGGCCAGGTGTTCGTAGATTTCGCGGTAATTATCGGTCAGACGATTGAACAGCAGCGCCGTCTTGAGGAAATGATTGTCCACCTTCTCGCGGTGTTCCTTGATCTCGGCGCGGGCATTCTCCAGCTCGTCATTTAGCTTATCCCGTTGTTTATCAAAGTTATTCAGGGCAAGGAAATAACCGGCGGCGGCGCCGGCGGCAATCAGTGCCGTGCCTTGCAGAACCATAAGCAGGGTGATTTCTCCAAACATGGGCATAGTCTCTGAAATGTGAAATTGTCAATGCCCCCCATAAAAACCAGGAGGGTTATCGGAAATCCTAGCGCAAACCTTGGCGGGTGGCTATGTTGCCGGTCAAGAAAGGCCATATATCTGTCTCCCGGCCTACGTGGCCTGAAAGAAAACTTGAAACCGCCCATTTACTGTATATACTCACAGATAAATACTGTGTGTATGGTCAGATTTTGGAGAAACTATGGAACAACTGACAAAGCGCCAGCAGCAAGTGCTGGATATGATTCGCGAGTTTATTGAAGAGTACGATGTCCCGCCGACGCGGGTGGAAATCGCCGATGCCATGGGTTTTCGCTCCGCCAATGCCGCCGAAGACCATCTCAAGGCGTTGGTACGTAAGGGGGCCGTCGAGATCTATCCCGGCGCCTCACGCGGGATTCGTCTGTTGACCGAAGAGGTCGATCCGGGTGTGCCGGTGGTCGGGCGGGTGGCTGCCGGAAACCCCATCCTCGCCGAGGAAAACATCGAGGACCATGTTCAGCTCGATCCCAACCTGTTCTATCCCGCGGCGGATTACCTGCTGCGGGTGCGCGGCATGAGCATGCGGGACGTGGGGATACTCAATGGCGACCTGCTGGCCGTGCACTGCACATCCGAGGTCAGAAGCGGGCAGATCATCGTCGCCCGTCTGGGGAATGAGGTCACCGTAAAGCGGTTTCGGCGGCGTGGGAACAAGGTGCGACTGATGCCCGAGAACCCCGATTTCAGCCCCATCGAAGTTGATCTTCGCCATGAGGAACTGGTGGTTGAAGGTTTGGCCGTCGGTGTTATTCGGAGTGAAATATAGCCATGAATACCGAAACCGGCCTGACGACCTGCATTTCCCATTACCCCCCGGCGGCCACCGAAGATGCGCTTGCGCTGACCGGTGGGCTGACCGAAATCCGCACCCGGCAGGAAGGCAAGCGGGCCCTGGCCCTGGTTCTGCCTGCCCTGGCCCGCCTCAGTCAGGAGCGCCGGTGGCTGGCCTGGATTGCACCGCCGGACATCCCGGCGGGACCACTGCTGGCATCGGCCGGCGTGGACCTGTCACGGGTGTTGGTGGTACATCCCCGCGCCTGTGCCGACGGCCTACGCGCGGTAGAACAGGCCCTGCGCGCCGGCACCTGCGGTGCGGTACTGGCCTGGTTGACCTGCGCAGATGACGAAACCCTGCATCGCCTGCGCTCGGCGGCAGAAGATGGTCACAGTTGGGGCGTGATGTTTCACGCCGTTTAATTTTCTGGGCTGGATTCCCCGCTTGCTGCAACAGAAGTTGTGGGAGCGGCTTCAGCCGCGAATGACTTTCTGTCACGGCTACCCGTTGACAACACCACTACCCCGTCAGCCCGCTGAAAAATGGTCTATGGCATCATCGGATACTCATAATGCTTGGTATCCCGGCGTCGCCGGCTCGACCGCTGAGTAACAATACCCTTCACTGTAAACCCGGCCGCGAGTTCGATATCGTCGCAGGCCGGATTCAAATGATGCAGCCACTGGCGCTCGCCACGCCGCTTGTACTGGGCAAAAAAGAACTCACCATTCTGCTCGATCACCGCATAGGCGCCGTTGACCAGCGGATGCCCGGGATCGACGATGATGATGTGTCCGTCTTCGAATTCCGGTGACATGCTGTCGCCGATGACGCGGAGGGCAAATGCCTCCAGCTCCTCTGCGCTACAACCTGTTTGTGCCATGATGGGCTTCCTTCCTCCAAAAAAGTGTTTGATTTCTGCCGCCTGGGCCAAGAAAAGCCTCTGATCAATGATAGGGGAGCTGCCATAGGATTCAAGGTTGCTGCCTGGGCATTAGACGCCTGTCGAGAAAAACCGTGGCGTTTCCTCTCCGGCAGTTTTATGAATGATTGCCTTGAGATATTACGGGCATTGATGACCGGCGGAAGTCATTGAGCAGCGACCAGTGCAGTCCCGTTAAATATATCCGTTATGCTGGCGCAGGCTCTGGCGGGAGAGCCGTGATAGCGACATAAAAAGCAGTCATTCCTCGAATAACCGGCATGTGGCAGCGTAAGACCTGCTCT
>JAJRWE010000150.1 GCA_024276955.1 Gammaproteobacteria bacterium | reverse complement strand
TAAATCCAGCCTGATATTCCACAATCGGTCTGCCATAAAAACATGGCGGGCTACCCTGCGCGTATCGTTTCCGAACACATAGAATAACCCGCCACAAACCGTGCCTGTTTACCGCCAAAGTTTGACGACCTGTCGGTAAACCGCACACCATTATCAGCAGTATACTGACATCAGGCCTGGCCGTCTACTGTGCCGCCATTGAAAGCGGTAATTTCTGTTTTGGGTCCCTGGTTGCCGAATCCGGCCTGTTGTGCTCGACGTGTGGTACTTCTGATTGCGCCCAATATCATGGCACCTGGTTCCGTAAAATCGTCTCCGACATCTGCTCCAGCGAACTTTTCTCCAGTCTTCCTGTTTTACGGATTATGTTTTGTGATGGCACAACCAAGTCATTGTTCCCGGCTGAGTTGTGGGCCGGACGCACAACGATCTCTTCAGTTCTGGAAGCCGTATCAGACGCGATCAACGACGGTGTCGAGTACACCTTGCAGCGGGCCACGGCCGCCGGCGATGGCGACGAACCCTTCAGTGAAAGAACCCTCAGACGCTGGATCAAGCGAGCCACTGATCGGGTGCCGGTTGCCGCGGTGTCCCTGAATCTACCTCTGGGTGTCGGCCAACCCGCTGCCGAAAAGTTCGAATCCTTCCTGACCCGGGTTCATCCGCGCCACCTTTTGGATCTTCGCTGCCAGTGGGGATTTTCCATCCTTGATGTTCCTCCGCCAAAAAAACCACCCAATACCGCTACGCGCATCAAGCCAGTCTTCCAAAATCCCCGCCCTCCACAGAACCCGCCTTCAACGTATGTACGCCGCGGCACAAGATCCCGCCTCAGTCGCCGGGGACGGTCTCCGGACGACTAACCGGGGAGCAAGAGCCATGATCAAAGACGCCATCAGCAAACCCAGACCCCCAGCCAGAGACTGGGCCTTGTTCCGTTACGGGGTCATCAGCGAGGCGGTTACACCGCTTGAAGGTCAGAAGATATCGGACATCCTGACCCGCAAGGCGGTCCAGGTTCATCAACTGCCCGATGGCACGGCCCGTCGCTACAACATCGCGACTTTGCGGGCCTGGCTCGGCAAATATCGCCACGACGGTCTCGATGGTCTGCTGCCGAAACAGCGCAGCGATAAGGGCCGGTTCCGCAGTATCGACGAGGACACGGCCGAGATCATCTACCGCCACCGGGTCCAGAACCGCCGTACGAGCGTGAAGTTGTTCTGGGAGATCCTGCATGAAGACGGAGTTTTGCCGGCCGGCACACAAATCAAACTGGCCACCTTGCATCGGTTTTTAAAACACCGTGGTCTGGCCAGGAAGACACCTGGTCCAGCCAAGGCCCGGGCCAAGTTCGAGATGCCCTGGGCCAACGACTTGTGGATAGCCGACTACATGCATGGTCCCCGGGTCCTGGTCTCGGGGAAAATGCGTCGGGCCATCTTGTGTGCGGTGATCGACGACCACAGCCGGGTCATCACCGGGGGTCGGTTCTCGCTGAGCGAGGGTATGATCGACATCCTTGACACTCTGCGCCGCGGTCTGGCCACTTATGGCGTCCCGAAGCGTTTGTATTGCGATAATGGCCCGGGTTTTGTGGCCCGGCACCTGAAAGAGGCCTGCGCCCGGATCGGCTGCACGCTGCTGCACAGCGATCCTTTCGCCTCTCCTTCGCGGGGCAAGATCGAGCGCTTCAACCGCACGGTCAGGCAGCGTTTTTTGCCTCGGCTGCCGGAGCATGAAAAGCTCTCTCTGGCGGATCTCAACGACCGTTTTGCCCTGTGGTTGAATGAGGATTACCACCTGCGTTATCACGGCGGCATCAACATGAAGCCTCTGGACAGGTTCCTGTCCTCCAGCGCCGACACCCAGATCAAACGCCTCAGTGATGGTGAAATCGATCATGCGTTCATGGGCCGCATTGTCCGGGTGGTGCGCAACGATGCGACCGTCTCGGTGAACAACCGGTTCTATGAACTACCGCCGGAGTATATCGGCGCCCGCTGTGATCTGCGGTTCCCCATCGGCAAGCCTGATCAGTTGTTCCTGTACCGCGACGACAAGCCGGTCACGAGAATCAAGGAAGTGGATCTTGCCGATAACGCCCGGTTCCATGCCACGCGTGTTCGAGTAGGCGGCATCAACATGAAGGAGGAGCGGTCATGATCCAGGCTCGGTTCGGACTGAAGTGTCTGCCCTTTGACAAGAGCATCGCCACCGATGATCTGTACCGGTGGCCGGGTCTGGAAGAACTGACAGTTCGCCTGGAGATGGCCAAGAGTGCTCGCGGCATCATGCTGCTGACCGGCGAGCCGGGCACGGGCAAGACGGTGGCCATACGCAGGTTCGTCGACAGCCTCAGCAGCGAGCATTACGTGTGCTGTTACCTGCCTCTGGCCACGGTGACGATCCTCGATGCCTACGGCCAGCTCAACCGCGCCCTGGGTGGTGTCGATGCCCGGTCGAAAAGCCAGATGTTTGAGCAGATCCAGCGTGGCGTGGCGGAGCTTACGAACCAGGGCAAACAGCCGGTGATCATCTTCGATGAGGCAGACCTCTTAAAATCGGCGATGTTCGACGAGTTGCGGATCCTGCTCAATTTTGAGATGGACAGCAAGGATCCGCTTTTGTTGATCCTGGTGGGCCAGCCGCAGTTGTTGGCCAAGCTGGCGCTCCGGATCCATCTGCCGTTCCGTCAACGGGTGGCCATGAGGTACCGCATGCCGCCGATGGACGAGGAGCAGACCCGCGGCTACGTGGATCACCATCTGAAACTTGCCGGCCGCCGCCAAAAGCTGTTCACCGACGAGGCGATGATGCAGCTGTTCGTGCAATCGGGAGGGGTGCCGCGGGTCGTCGGCAGCCTGGCGCTGACGGCGATGACCGAGGCTGCGCTCGGCGGCAAGGACCTGGTGGGGCTGGAGGAAGTGATCGCCGCGAGCAGGGAGGTGGTGTGATGCTGGCTGGACGGAACCCTGATGAATGGACGTTCGAGCAACGGGCTGCTGTGGCCGGGGATATGGATCAGCAGCTGGTCGAGGTGATTGACAGGCTGGTCCGGTTGAGCCGGGAGCTTGTGGCCGAAATCAGCATCGCCGATCATCTGTTGAGCAGGAAAAGCAGTCTTCGGCTCGATGAGGATGAGTTGCCATTTTGAAGGAGGTGCAATCCCCGGGAACCGGCGGCCCTGGCTGAAAAGGGTCGTCGGTTTTGCCTTCGAAAGGTGGGTGCCGGATGAAATTAAGTGCCAAAAGGGAGAAACCCAGGCAAGGGTATGCGCAGAAAGAAGGCTGAAACCCCCTATACCTTACCTGAAATCCTGGGCTCGGACAGGCTGGTTATTGTGGGAAAATGGGGG
>JAJRWE010000149.1 GCA_024276955.1 Gammaproteobacteria bacterium | reverse complement strand
TCGGGCAAGGGCTGGATCAGTTTGTCGTGCACCAACAGCCGATAGATAAAAAGTGTCTTCTCGCTCACCGAATCTGTTGGCTCGAAGACTGCGGCACCCCTGTCCTCAGCATACTTCACCCCGGCGATGATCGCCTCTTTGACAAGTTCGGCCTCGTGTTTGAGTTTTTTAGTTTTTGCCATGCGTCACCTGTATTTTCATTGAAAATCTGTCGACTCAGTGAAGTGTTTCGTGGGCGCGTTTGACATCCTGCGTGTCGGCGCCGCCGTCGATGTGCTTGAGTTGCTGATCGAGCAATGATCGTACCTCGGCCGTGTGTCCCGCCTGCGTGGCGAAGTCGGCCAGATCCATACTGCAGCGCAGGGCCAGGGATTGGGCATTTTGCTGTTGGGCCTGTCGCAGCGCCTGGGTGAGCAGGGTCTCTGCCTGCGCGGAATGTGTCGGCCCGGCCTGCTGCAGGAAGTGACCTTTGAGACGCAGCAGTTCGGCACTGAAGAAATTTTCATGGGTACGTTCTGTTTCTTCCATTGCCTTGTTGAGAGTGGTATTGGCGGCGTCGGACTGGCCGGCGCGAAATTGCAGTTCCGCCAGCAGGGCGAGGAAATAGGAGCGTACCAGACGACTGCCGGATTGCTCGTATTCGGCCAGTGCGGACTGGAACTCTTTGCAGCAGGCCTTGATGTTGCTGTCATCGGCTTCTGCCCAGGCGCGCAGCATTTTTCCTGTGGCGGACCAAAAGGCGAAGCCGTAGGTTTCGCACAGGGCGATTTGCGCTTCGGCTTGCCGCTGTGTGGCCTCGCGTTCACCGCGCAGCTGATGCACCACGGCGAGGAACTGCAGGGCGTAAGCCTGGCTGAAGGGGTGGGTGAGGCGTTTGGCCATCTCCAGTGCCTGACGGCATTTCTCCAGCGCTTGATCGGGATGGCCCAGCAGCCACAGGATGCAGCCCGTGTTGGCGAGGCTGGCGACGCGCACGTCCTGGCAGTGGGAGACCTTGGCGGAGATGGTCGAGGCCTCAATGGCGCTGGTGTTGTGTGGTGGCGTGAGCAGTTCCAGTGCTTCACTCAGCCGTCCCTGCCAGAAGCGGGTGGTGCCGAGGGTGCGCCTGGCCTCCAGCTTCAGGCCGGGCTGGTTGTCTTGCACAGCGAGATCGAGCAGCTCATTGGCCAGTGACTCGGCGGTGTCGAGGTCGGCGCGCACGATGTAGTACTCCCACAGGCCGCACAGCACCGGGAAGGTGGTGCCGATATCGGGTGTGCTGCGGCACAGTTCGCGGGCGCGGGCGTAGGCCTTTTCCACCGCGGGGGCGGCATAGCCCTTGCTCATCATCAAGGCCAGACCGAGGGTGGTCTGCGTCTCCAGTTCCCGGGCGCGGCGCTCGGGGGAATCCGGCAGACGCTTGAGCACGACCAGACCATGCTGGAGGTGGATGATGGCTTCCTGATTGGCGGAAAGACGTACCGCCAGCTTGCCGGCCTTGAGCCACATTTCCGCGGCCTGATCATCGATACAGGCCTCGCTACAGTGATGCGCCAGCAGTTCCGGGTTGGCTTCCACGATGTGTGGGAAACGCTCCTGCAACAGGTTGGCGATGCGTTGGTGATAGTGCTGCCGGGTGCGCTTGAGCAGGGATTGATAGGCCGCCTCGCGCAGCAGGGCGTGGCGGAAGCTGTAGGATGCCTTGGGCGGGTGGCCACGTTGCAGGAATAACTCTGCATTGATGAGGTGGGCGAGCCCCTGTCGCAGGCTGGTTTCGTCACGACCGGCCAGTGCGCTGAGCAGTTCGTGGCCGAATTCCCGTCCCAGGGTGGCGCTGAGCTGGGCCAGTTCCTTGTCTTCGCCGAGACCGTCGAGGCGTGACATGAGCGAGTCCTGCAGGGTCGAGGGGATGGCCAGTTCGGCCGTGCCGGCTTTCAATACATAGTGACTGGCTTTTTCCTCCAGCATATCTGAATTGAGCACCATCCCGGTCAGTTCTTCGATGAAATAGGGTACGCCGTCGGTCTTGCGGATGATTTCCGCGAATACGTCCATGGGCAGGGTCTTGCCGCCGCTGAGCTGACGGATCAGGTGGCCGGCCTGTTGACGGGTGAGGCGGTTGAGCGTTACCAGGGTCAGGTTGGCGTGCGAGCTCCACGGCGGGGCAAATTCGCTGCGGAAAGTGAACAGGGCGAACAGGTTGGTCAGCCCGGGCTGTTCCACCAGCAGGGTGAGCAGTTCCAGGGTGGAGGAATCGACCCAGTGCAGGTCTTCCACCACCAGTACGACCAGTTTTTGCTGGGCCAGGGTCTGCAGCATTGACACCAACGCGTTGAGAATTTTCTGCTTGCGCTGCTGTGGGGTGGCGCCCAGTGCATCCGGGGCGGTCCCTGCGGTGTGGATGCCCAGCAGCTCCGCCAGTGCGGGGGCGATCTCTGCCGCATCCAGTCCCAGGGTCTCCACGGACTGCTGCAGACGGACCAGACGTTCTGCATTATCGGTGATGTCTGTGAGCCCCAGGGTACGCTGCAGCAGGTCGATGATGGGGTAGAGAAAACTGTTCTGGTAATAGGGTGAGCTGCCGCATTCCATGATAAAACAGGGCTGGTCGGCCAGCCTGTCCAGCACCATCTGCACCATGCGGGTCTTGCCCAGGCCAGCCTCGCCGCCCAACAGCACCACCTGACCCACGCCCTTGCACGCCTGTTCCAGACGCTCCATGAGCAGGGCGGTTTCCTGATCGCGGCCGACCAGCGGCTCGTGGTAGAGTCCGCGGTTGGCCAGCAGGCGCTGGCGGGTGCTGTGCTCGCCGGTCACCCGGTAAAGGTTGAGTGGCTGGGAGAAGCCCTTCAACTGGTGGCCGCCGAGGTCTTCGAAGTCGAAGTCGTCGCTGATCAGGTGGTGGGTGGCGCTGCTCACCACCACCGAGTTGGGGGTCGAGAGTTCCTGCAGGCGGGCGGCGATGTTGGGTGTCTCGCCCAGTGCCAGGGTGCGTTTGTCACCGTCGCCGATTTCGCCCACCACCACCAGTCCGGTGTGTACGCCAACGCGCACGGAGAGGGGGACCTCTTCGCCACTGAGCAACGGATAGCGCAGTTCGGAGACACGGCGCACGATATCCAGCGCCGCCTGGGAGGCGCGGCGGGCGTCGTCCTCGTGGGCATGGGGGTAGCCAAAGTAAACCAGTATGCCGTCGCCCAGGTACTGCGCCACATGGCCATCGAAGTGGGACACTACATCGCTGCAGGCGCTACGGTAACCGCGCATGATGTCTCGTAGGTCTTCCGGATCGATGCGCTCGGAGAGGGCGGAAGAGCCCACCATGTCGCAGAACAGCACGGTCAGTTGACGCCGTTCGGCCTCCTGCCGATGACGTTCTGTGGTGGGCTGTGCGGTGTTTTCCCCGTGGGTCGATGTGGGGTTTTCCATCGGTATTGTACCCAGTGCCTTACTGCACTGGCCACAGAAGCGGAAATCCGTCGGGTTGGCGAACTGGCAGGTGGGGCAGACGCGTTTCAGCGCTGCAGCGCATTTTCCGCAAAAATGCATTCCCGGCGGGTTTTCAAATCCACATTGATCGCACTGCATGGCATTATTCATCCGTTGCTGTCTGAATAGTTTTGGCAAGTGACTGCAGGGACTTGCTGCCCTTGCCTGCGCGGAATACCGTAGGAAATGGACAGTCTGTTTCGGCCTGAGGCAGGACATGAAGCATAACGGCGACGTCCCGCCGCAGCAAGAAGCCTGTGTAGTATTGTGAACGGTTTCTCTACAGTTGAGCGTTTTCCGGTCGATAGTACTGATGAGAGCGCCTCCCCGGGTTGAATTCAGCGCCTGTATAGCCACTGATGGGAGATGAGACGCTCGCTGGAGTAGTCCCATGAATCACCCAAAAAAGTCTTTTAAGCTGGATCTGATGGCCGCCTTACTCATTATCGTGTCAGTGGGGGTTGCGCTGACGATGATCGCCCAAGCCGGTGAAAGGGGTTCGGTTAATGCCGTTGTGGTCGCTTATCAGGCCTCACCCTGACGACTCACACCTGTTGGCCGTCTCTCCGTTCGCCGCAGTTTTTTCTGTTTTTTGATTCTTTTCCCTGTTCCGCGTGAAATGCTATATTGACCGTAGCAGCGCCGTTTGCACGATAAAATCTTCAGGACAAGGGATAGGTTTGGTGATAAATGTGTGGATTTTCGCGGTCACGAAAAACACACCACACTTGTCCCTGATTTTTCTTTGTTCTTTCCTGCCCACAGTGGCACTACTGGCCGCAGAACCTCCGGCGGACATTTCTCTGCCTATTCCTGTCACCACCCCGACACCGCCTCGTCTGGCGCTGGAGGCGCTGCTCGGCAGTAAGGCCGTGATCAACATCAATGGTCAGCGTGCCGTGCTGACGGTGGGTGAACGGAAGCCCTCCGGGCTGCATTTGTTGTCACTCAAGGATGGTGTGGCGACTGTCGAGTTCGACGGTCGGAAATACCGCCTTCGTTTGGGGAAGGGGCCCATCAGCACCCGCTATGTGCAGCCCAAGCTGGAGATCGTCACCATTGCCCCGGATCCGCGGGGTATGTACTACACGCCGGGTGCCATCAACGGCCATCCGGTTCAATTTCTGGTGGATACGGGCGCTACGACGGTGGCGATGAATGCAGTCGAGGCGCGGCGTCTGGGCGTGGACTACTTGCTGCGTGGCCAACCCGTGGCGGTGGATACGGCATCCGGCCGCAGCCAGGCCTGGTTCGTTGAACTGAACGAGGTCAGTGTCGGCGGCATCAAGGTACATAATATTGGTGCGGTGGTGCTGGAGGGCGGTTTTCCGCAGCAGATATTGCTGGGCATGTCCTTTCTCGGCCAGTTGCAGATGCAGCGCAACGGCCTGTTGCTGGAGTTGCGACAGAAATACTGATCGGTTTCTTGCCACTTTCTCATCTCTTTTGTAGGGGGATTCCTACAGGATATGTCGGTGTTTTCCCGGCGAGATAACTGATTGTCTCCATTAAAGTTTGCTGCCCGTCAGCCGCTGTGTTCTCTGAGAGAAAGGACGGGAATTGAATGGCATGAAAAAAGATTCATGGAGACGAACTTATTGGCCGGGTTTTCTCCTGTTACCTGCTGCCGGGGTCTTATGGCTTTGGCCTGGGCAGGTTATGGCCTACGCGGTGTTGGTGGTGTATACCGGGCTGTGGCTGATGCATTTGCGTCTGCTGACCCGCCGGCAGGCCGGGCGTGAGGCGCAGACCGATGAGCTGCTGGATTTTTCCTCCAGGATGCGCGAAGACTTTCAGCAGCTCATGCAGCGCTCTGCGGAGGAGATGGAGCGGCAGTTCGACCACCTGGACCGGGAATTACTGCAGGTGCAGAACCTGCAGGGTGATGCGATCAGTGGACTGATGCAGAGTTTTTCCGGGCTGGAAAGTCAGTCGCGTGAGCAGGAAACATTGACACGTTCACTGGTGGCGCGCGTGGCAGACAATACCGGCGATAGTTCCGGCATCAGTACGCTGGCCAGTGAGGCATCGGAACTGGTGCAGATGTTCGTCGAAAGTATTACCGCCATGCGTGACGGCAGTGTTGAGATGGTTAATGTGTTCATCGAGATGAAGGATCAAATCAGCACGGTGGAGAAAATGCTCGGTGAGATCGATGGCATCAGCTCACAAACCAACCTATTGGCGCTGAATGCGGCCATTGAGGCCGCCCGCGCGGGAGAGGCGGGCAGAGGCTTCGCGGTGGTGGCCGATGAAGTGCGGGCGCTATCTTTGCGCAGTAATGAATTTAGCAACCAGATTCGTGCAGAGTATGCCAAAACGCGTAATAGCATGGATCAGGCCAGCGTCATCGTTGCACGCATGGCCTCGCGTGATATGGAAATGACATTGAATTCCAAGGATCGTGTCGCGGAATTAATGCAGGAAGTGACGGATATTAATGCCGGTATGGCGGATCAGCTGCGTGAAGTTTCGGGCATGTCTGAAGAGATTGGCCAGAATGTGGCGATAGCCGTGCGCTCGCTACAATTCGAGGACATGACTCGGCAACTGGTCGATCATATGCGCAAGCGATTACAGGCCTTTCACGAATTTCTCGGTACGGTTGATAGTTTGCGTTCGGGGTTGTTATCCGATGAGGGAGCTGAAATTGAGCGGCAACTACAGGAGCGGATTGCTCAGTTGCACGTGAATTTTGATGAATCGGCGGAGATGCTTGAAAAATCCCCAATCCACCAGAACAACATGGATGAGAGTGAAGTGGAGTTATTTTGAGATGGCAAAGATACTGGTTGTTGATGATGAAGCGCAGATACGTGGCCTGCTGGTTAAAATGTTGTCGGTGGAACAGCATGAGGTTATCGAAGCGGAGAACGGAACTCAGGGTGGCGAAAAATACCGCGCGCACCGACCGGATCTGTTGATAACAGATCTGGTAATGCCGGAAAAAAATGGTATCGACATGATTCTGGAGCTGAAGAAAGAGTTCCCCTCGATCCGTATTGTGGCCATCTCGGGCGGTGGTGGAATTACCGGTTCATTTGATTATTTGCCCATTGCAAAGCTGGTTGGGGCGTTACATATCCTGCAGAAACCTTTTAGCTTGCAAGAGTTGAAGTCTGCGGTGGCGGAGGCGCTGGGTACTCCTGGAGCTCGTTGACAACCTGTTATCAGGCCTGGCACGGCTACGGAAAAAAAAGGCTAATGGAAGAAATGGTGGAACAGCCCGCGCAAAAAAAATTGCGCATTCTAGTGGTGGATGATGATTCTTTTATCTTGCAGTAAATTGCCCTGCATCTGATGGGGGCCGGCTATCTTGTGGAGACCGCTGAAAATGCGGCACAGGCGTTAGAAAAGATGGATGCCTTTCATCCAGAAATCGTGCTGACTGACTGGGTAATGGATGGCATGGATGGCCTCGAACTATGCCAGGTACTGCGTCAGCGAAAAAACGGCCAGTTGCTTTATATTATCCTCTTGACCTCCCACGATGCCGAAGATTCACTGGTCAAGGCCTTTGAGGCTGGCACCGATGATTATATTCCAAAACCGGTAACTCCGCGTATTTTATTGGCCCGGGTGCAGGCTGGTGCTCGTCTGGTACGTTTGCAGATTGAAGTGGAACAGGCGCGCCGCGAACAGGTGGAGCGCGCACGTATGGCACAACAAATCCAACGTGCACACAAGATGCAGGCAATCGGCAAGCTGACGGGTGGTATTGCACATAATTTTAATAATCATCTAGCCGCCATTCTTGGTTATGCTGAGCTGGCGAGGGAAATGTTCCCCGGCGTGGGTGATGGTCAGTTGGATGAGTTCCTGGAAAATATCCAGCAGGCCGGTGTCGAGGCACGTGATCTGGTGGTCAGTCTGCGCTCCTTCAGTAGCGGTGAAAGTGGTTCATGCAAGATACCCCTGATGGGGGTTATGCTTGATGATATCGTTCGCATGCTGCAACCCGTCATGACGGCGAGTACTGTGCTGGAAGCGAATTTTGGCCAGGAAATCCCGCAGGTTCTGGTGAATCAGGATCAGATCTATCAAATGATAATGAGTCTTTGCATTAATGCCCGTGAGGCAATGGATGGGAAAGGAGATATTTGCCTGCATTTGCAGTATGTGCGCGATGTGCGTGCATCTTGTACCTCATGTCACGAATGGCTGAATGATGACTTTGTTGAGCTGTCCGTTAGCGATAATGGGCGGGGGATCGATGCTGAAACCCTGCATCGTGTGTTTGACCCCTTTTTCAGTAACAAGGAAGTAGGGCAGGGTACCGGGCTTGGGCTGTCGGTTGTGCATGGCATCATGCATGGTTGCGGTGGGCACATTCTGGTTGATTCAGATGTCGGCAAGGGAAGTAATTTTCGCTTGCTGTTTCCTGTTGCAGGAGAGGAAATGGAGAATGCCGGAACCGGGCCGGCAATGTCTGCGTGATGATGGACAGCAAGGACTCTTTCCTGATCTCCCCTGTTTTTTCGCTTTTCTTCCGGCGTAATCCTTGGGGTGGTCAAGTTGCGTGTCGTGTGTCCTGAAACTCCTGAACCGCAGCTATAACATCTCCGGGCGGGATTACCCCCTCTTTTCCGCGTATCACCGCATGAGAATCTCCCTGAACAATTATCTTTCTGTTTCTGGAAAAGGTATGCAGACAATAAAAATATTTCTCGTCGAATTCTTTTATCGTCATTTCCAGTGAATAATTCTGGAATAAGGTCAGAGATGCCTTGTAGCTCATAGTGTGATATGCAACTAACGGCGCCCACCGGCGTTGTTTCATGACTGTCAACAGGCCTGTGCGAATAAATAGATCCAGGCGTGACAAATCGCATAGGGTGAGAAACCGTCCATTATTGACATGCAGGCCAATATCCAAATCATTTGGCAAGACCCGAAGGGATAATTGATTGCTCAGGCTGTCCAGCCTGATGATGCCCGCGTGTGTTGCCCGCCAGTAAACCAAGAGCATTCGCAGATAGAGATTCATATGACCATTCCTAGAGTAAAGTTTTGGTTGAATTGACGTCGCTGGTGAAAAAATGTTTTGCTTTTCGAAAAATAGATGTGTGTAGCAAGCCAAGGTGTCCGCCGTAGGGAATGATATTCAATTCTAGACCAAGGCGCCGATGAATGCTGCTATACAGGCCGAAGCCAGGAATCAACGGGTCGTTGAGTGAATTTGTTATCCTGCAGTGGATAAAGTGGGTCTGCTGCCGGGCATTGGTGTTTCTGGCGGCCCACTGAATCAGTATATTGGCTCCCAGTGAAAAACCAATTATTGCAGAAAGCGGCCTGCCGGTCTTTTCGCAAAGGTAGTCACCAAGCTCTGTGAGATCCGCTACAGAACCAGCATTGAAAAACTTTGGGGTTTTTCCTGGCATGTCACTACAGTTTCTGAGTTCCGCGATGACGGGAGAAAAGTTTTGTGTCAGCAAGGTTCTCGTGGCGGCCATGATGATGGGTGCGTTGCGATTACTGGCCATGCCAGGGAGAATGAGCAGCAAGCCTTGGGGCTGGGGGGGTATTGGTTGCAGATAATGCAGGGTCAGGAAGTCGCCATCATGCAATGGGAATACTTCAGAAGTTGCGGCAAATTGCTTTTTCTGTGGCAGTAACAACGGCCGTATGGTGTCGATATGGCCTGAGAGAGAAGTCAAATTAGGCAGTCTTCCTGCTTGGAGTTGAATTGTACAGTATGGCTTGATCTATAAGTATGGTAATGATGGATTATATGGTGTGAGTAGTAGGTGCTGATAAAGGAGGAGAATAAGCGGGGGTAACGCTTGTAGAGTTTGTAG
>JAJRWE010000148.1 GCA_024276955.1 Gammaproteobacteria bacterium | reverse complement strand
TCGAAGATGGTACCCAGTGAAGATGCGATCGCGCAACTTTCACAGCGTCATGACGAACTCTTGCATGAAATCGAGGATTTCGAGGCGTCTTATGACAGTAATTACGCTCGCATGGCCAAAGCCGGGAGCGTTCCCAAGGATGTTGGCTACGATAAGGCTCAGGTTGCCAGCCTGAAGATGGAGGCGCAGTCTTTGGCCTCGAAAGGTGACTACGCAAAGGCCAATGCGAAGCTTGAGCAGGCCCAGGTTATGGTTACCCGGGGGCTGCACAAAATGCTGGACTCTAAAACCCTGGTCTATGAACTAAAGTTCGATTCGCCGGCAGATGAATACGAATATGAGCTGAAGCGGTTTATCGGCTATGAAGAATTGATACCGGTGGCTGTTGAAATGAAAAAGCCTGCGGCCGGTGCCTTGAAATTGATGGACAGTTTCCTTGATAAGGCGCGCAAGCGTCGTGATGAGGCAAAGGAAAAAGCCACAGAAGGTGACTACGGCGCCGCCGTGGGCATGTTGCAGCAGGCGACAAAAACCGTCCGTCGTGCGCTGCGTATGGTGGGTGTGTCACAATAACTTTGCAGGTTTTTTTAACGGCCATTGTCAAGGTGGTCTTGGTGCGCATGAGGGGATGCCCGCTTGAGCGGGGAAACTAAATGACGGGTATGACTAGTTTTTTTTTGATAAGGCGTTTGCGGTGAGGTGTTTGTTCACAGGTATTGCCGTGCTTTTGCTGGCGACTGTGATTCCTGGGCTGCTGTCTGCTGGAGAGGGCGGTGGCCACTATCAGTTGCATGGTGATGTGGTTTCAATACCGGAGGATGGTATCCATGATCCCGAAAATGACGCCGTCAACACCCTGCAGCCACCCGCTGATGCCATGAAGGATTTTCCGCGGGATGCGTTAGGCATCATTAACTGGGTTGATACGCTTGATCGCGGCCTGATTGCCCCGCGGACGGGTTTGACTGGCGCCGAAAAGATGCACTCGGTGGATTTTGACGTGATTTTCAAAAATACGGCGTCCATGCCCTATGTCCGTTTCCCCCATTTGCCGCATACCCAGTGGCTGACCTGTAAGAATTGTCATCCGGCCATCTTTTTGCCACAGCGGGGCGGAAATTTCGTGACCATGGCCGCAATTATGGAAGGCGAATACTGCGGTGTTTGCCATGGCAAGGTCGCCTTTCCACCGATGGAGTGTAATCGATGCCACAGCGTCGCCCGGGAAAATGTCGGGTTGCGTTGATTTCGCGGCTAACCCGTATTCTGTTACTGAATGCAACACTCGTGCTGATTGTTGGATGCAGTATCGCCGAACTTGAAAGGGTAGCAACGGAAGGTGGGTCCTTTGACTCCAGCCAGCCTATAGCCTCTCAGGCGAAAACCGCTGCCAGCCCATCGCAGTCAGGCTCCGGGCTATTGGCTGTCGAGTCGGTTATTATGCGCGGCCAGCAGGATGTGCAAGGAACCGCCGGGCAGTTCCGACGCCTGGCAGTGGGTGCCGTCGACGAGGTGGTTTTGCAGCAGCCGGTTGCCGTTGGCGGGGTCGATAATATCCTTTATATCGTCGATGCGACACTGAAGATCGTCTTTCAATATGATCTGACGACCAAGCTGTTTCGCCCCATCAGGGAAGTTGCAGAGTACTTTACGGGCGACCCTGGAAGAATTTACGTTGCCAAAGACCATTCTTTTTATATCGTGGATACGCTGGGCAAGCAGGTGCTGCATTTCGCAGAGGATGGCAGCCTGCTGAGCCGCTTTCAGGATCTGGCGAACCTGTCCCGGCCGATGGATGTGGTGGTTGATGAGTTGACGGGTAATGTCTTTGTGGCCGATGGTTCATTCAGCCATGTCGTCGTCTTTAATTCTTTCGGCAGGGCAACGAGGGTGCTGGGACGGCGCGGCTCCGGGCCAGGGCGTTTTCGCGGTATTACCGCTCTGGCTGTCGGCTCGGACGGGCTCTATATCTTTGACCGCCTGGAAATGCCGCCGATTCAGGTGCTGAGCTGGGATGGCGCTTTCCGTTACGGCTTTGGTGAAGATGCGGTGGTATACCCGATTGCCGCGGCAGTTGATCGCGATCAGCGGGTTTATGTCAGCGATCAGTCTGACGATACGCTGCGGATATTCCAGGATGGCAATCTGCTGATGACATTCGGGGGTGCAGGCTCGTCGCCAGGGCGCTTCCGAACGGCATCCGGGCTATGGGTTAACGGCGACCGCCTCTACGTTGCGGATAGCCTTAATCGACGGGTCCAGGTGCTGCGAATTAATCCCAACGCGGCAATACCTGCGGCGAGTGGAGGGTAACGCGTATGCAACGACTGTCTCTTTTTCTGCTGATCGTGCTGCTTATCAGTGGTTGTGCTGAAACCCGGCAGGTGATGCGTTTTGCAGAGGCCGACCAGGAGCATGTTTGGCCATCGGCCCCGGAACCGCCACGTTACCGCTTTGTCGGTGAACTGACCGGGGAAGAGAACTTTGAAGCCCTGGAAAAGGACAGTGCGGCGAATCGGGTGCGTGACTTTTTCAGCGCCATTGTTGGCCTGGGTAGCAAGGCCGGCTTTCGAAATATTTTACAACGACCCCAGTCGGGGGTCGTCGACAGTGAGGGCCGCATCCTGGTGACGGATGCCTCCAGACTGGCCATTTTTGTCTTCGACCGGGCCGCAGGAACGCTATCGGTTTGGGATCAGGCCAGCAAGACGACGAATTTTGCCTCACCTGTCGGGATTTCTGTTGCTGCAAATGGTGACATTCTTGTCGCCGACTCGGAATTGGCCAGGGTATTTCGGCTGAGTCCACAGGGAAAGCCTCTGGCGGTGATCGGCCTGGGGGATCTCGCCCGACCCACTGGCCTGGCCATCGACACCTCGAGTGGTAAGATCTACGTTGCCGACACGTCAGAACACAATATCAAGGTGTTTGCCGATGATGGCCGTTTACTCGACATCTTTGGTCGTCAGGGAACCGGCGAAACAACCTTCAATGCGCCGACGCACCTGGCCTTTCGTGATGGGCAGTTGTATGTTACTGACACCTTCAATGCGCGAGTGCAGGTGCTTGATTCGGAGGGGGATTTCCTGCGCTCCCTGGGAGAGCGGGGGCTTTATGTCGGTAATTTAGTCAGGCCAAAGGGGGTCGCCACGGACTCGGATGAGAATATCTATGTTATTGAGTCTTTTCATGATTACTTGTTAATATACGACTCCAGTGGTCAGTTTTTGCTGCCTATCGGTGGCACGGGGTCGGGGATCGGACAATTTTACCTGCCTGCGGGGGTTTGGACCGATAGTCATGATAGGATCTATGTCGCTGATATGTTTAATGGGCGGGTCGTGGTACTGCAGTATCTGACAGGAAATAAACAGGATCTCTAAGGTCCTCCCGGCGCAGGCCTGCGGACGGGGCAAGGCGGTTCCGAGGGATGGCATGACACAGTTATACACTACGCGGCGCATCGTTCTTGTCTTGTTTGCCGTCTTCCTGGGGATAGAAAATGCCGCCGCAGGCACCTTGCCCAGCAGCCGCGTTTCCGATATTCGTAACACCAAGCACAATCTCTCGGCGAACCCGAGTGGCGTCAGCCGCAATGTGCAGGCGGACAGCAATCGTGAGATCTGCGTCTTCTGTCATACCCCCCATGCAGCGAACCCCGGTCAGGGACCTCTGTGGAACCGCCAGTTTTCCTCGGCGACTTATGACACCTACAACAGCGGCTCGCTGGATGCGACAGGTGAAGGTATTGCTCTGGATCAGCCGAACGGGATCTCCAAGCTTTGTCTGTCCTGTCACGATGGTACTATCGCCGTTGGCTCGGTGCGCGTGCTGAACGGGGCCTGGGCAACGGGCGCCATTGCCATGAGTGGGACCAACAGCGACGGTACCCTGCCGGACGGCAGCGTGGGTGCGGAGTCCGGCTATACGCGGCGTTTGGGTACCGATCTGACCAATGACCACCCTATTTCCTTTACCTATGATACGGCCCTGGCGCAGCGGGATGGTGAACTGCGCGACCCGGCCAATGAACCCCATATCGGCAACCGCAGCTCGGGCAATGCGCCGCATGTGCCACTGGAAAATGATCAGGTGCAGTGCAACAGCTGCCACGATCCGCACATCCGTGATGCCGGTGATCCCACAAAGAGCATCAAATTTCTGCGCCTGAACCGCTTCCAGAAGGTCTCGCCCTCGACGAATACCTTCAACGAAACGACTGACATTATCTGTCTGGCCTGCCATGACAAGGCCGGCTGGGTGGGTTCGGCACATGCCACGGCCGAGGTGGCCAATGAGATCTATACCTCCAGTGCGGCCAATCTGCGTGAGTTCCCGGCAGGTACCGAAGTCTGGGAATCGGCCTGCCTGGCCTGCCACGATACCCACACGGTCTCGGGCTCACGTCGGCTGCTGCGCGAGGGAACCGACGGCCTCATCGGGGCCAGTGGTGCCAGGATCGGCGGCTCGGCGGCCATCGAAGAAACCTGTTTCGCCTGTCACTCCAGTGATGGCGGCACGTTGACCTCACAGGGTATGAACACAGAAGTGCCGGATATCAAGACCGACTTCAACCTGCCCATCCACATGCCGATTCGCAATTCCGAGCAGTTGGCGGGTTATGAAGTGCACGATATCGGCACCGTCGGCAGCGATCTGCAGGAGCCTGGCCAGCGAGGCAAGGACTTCATCGAGTCCCAGGCAATGCTGGGCAAGGGCAACCCGAATAACCGGCATGTGGAGTGTACCGACTGCCACAATCCGCACCGCGTGGTGCGTCGTCGCCTGTTCAACGAAAGTAATGTGGGGGGTGTGATGGATGCGGCGGGAACCCACGATCACTGGAACACCCCGCATACCAACATTGCCTCGGGCGTGCTGCGCGGCGCTTGGGGTGTGGAGCCGGTCTATGCCTCGAATGATTTCAATACCGGGCCGACAAGTTTTACCATTAAACGCGGCGACCCCGGTAACTCGGGTTCAACAGCGGTCTCCTCGCCGTATATGACACGCGAGTACCAGGTCTGCCTGAAATGTCACTCGACCTATGCCTATGACACACCACCGATGCTGGGTCTGAGTCCGGTAACGACGCCGCAGGGTGTCAATCATATGTATCAGTACACCGACCAGGCGCGTGAATACAACTCGCCGGACAGCCACAAGGGCGAGTTCGGTGGCGGTGGTGGCATGGGTGGCGGTGGTGGCATGGGCGGGGGCTGCGGCGGCGGTGGCCTGGGGGCCGACGGTGGTGCGGATCCTGCCTTCAATGACTGTAATCACCGCTCCTGGCATCCCGTGATGAACGATACCGGGCGAACACCCAGCGTACGCAATGCCAGTGCCAACACCTGGACCGCACCGTTCAATGCCGCAGTGGGTACGCAGACCATGTACTGCACCGATTGCCATGGCTCCGATACGCCGCCTGGGACGGTAGACCCGGATGGACAGAGCAATGAAAACGGTGCCGTGTGGGGCCCCCACGGCTCGACCAACTACTTCCTGCTCAAGGGTGACTGGAGCGGCAACGTGCCGGGCTCACCGGAGAACGACTTCACCAACCGTCCGGGCACTGGTGACGACGACAGTGGCACCAATACCTCCGATCATCTCTGCTTCAAGTGCCACGAATACGAGCAGTATGCGGCCACTACGGGTACCACGCAGGCCAGCGGTTTTTCCGGTATGGGCTGCATGTGTCTGGGCGGTATGGGCGGCATGGGCGGAGGGAACTTTCATCGCGCCCATGAGGCCATCACGACCAACTTCCGCTGCAACCTGTGTCACGTCGCCGTCCCGCATGGCTGGAAGAACAAGAATTTCCTCGTCAACCTCAACGACGTGGGTGCCGAGGGCGGACTTCCTTCCGGCACACAGGTGCGCAACAACACCACCTCGGGCTACGTCAATGGCCCGTACTACAACCGAGCTGTGAACAAGATAGTCAGCTTCGCCCGCAGCGGCAGCTGGCGTGCGAACAATTGTGGTTCCGTTGGCTCACCGGGCAATGGCCGGGTGGGTGTCGGCTGGATGAACGGCGGTGGTATGGGTGGCGGTGGTATGGGTGGCGG
>JAJRWE010000147.1 GCA_024276955.1 Gammaproteobacteria bacterium | reverse complement strand
TCAGCACCAGATCCAAGGCCTTCGCATCGATCATGTGGCGCAGCGAAACCACCGGCTCGGGAATGCCAAAGCGGTTCTCGTGCAGCGCATCGCCCGGCGCATAGGGGGCAAACAGCAGATGATCGCTGCGCAGATGGCTGAGCACCGGCAGATACACCCGCTTGCCCATGGCCCAGGCCAGAGCCATCAGTGGCGTGGGGTCCAGCTCGCCGTCGTTGGGTAGATAACAGGCCACGCGTTGTGCGCTGAGAAACAGCCGATGACGGGAAAAACAAGTAGCGGCGCGTTCACTGAGCCGCGTGCGCTGCGCATCGCCGAGGGTACGGCGACGTGTGCGCATTTCCCGGCGGAGGTCGGATCGTGAGTTCATGGGCCGTTATGGAGTGGAAGGCAAGGCATGGAAAATAAGAGGCGTCCCCCACCTGTGCCGTTTGCACCATCGCCCCTGGAACCAGAGCGATAAGTGGGGACAACGATTGGCGCGTCAGGCTTTCCGACGCGCGGACATGCACACGGCACCAATGTTATGTCCCCGACTGCAGAATTATGGGCCAGGGAATTCAGCGCAGTATCGAACACTGCAGGAGACGCCAAAACTGGAAAAACTGATAATCTAAATCCGTAGCTTCAACCTGAATCCGTGGCTTCAGGTCCAGGTTACAACTCTAACTGGCGGCCACGGCTTATTGCGGCTTCAACCTTGCTTTGCAACTGACGGAGCTTGTTGTCCATGCCCGCCGACTCGCCATTGCCTGTGCGGCATTGCAGCAGGTCATGGGCGATGTTCAGCGCCGCCATCACCGCCACCCGTTCGCTGCCAATCATCTTGCGGCTATCGCGGATCTCGCGCATTTTCTCGTCGAGATAACGCGCCGACTCCAGCAATGCCACCCGCTCCTCGGCGGGGCAGGCCACCTGATAGTCCTTGTCCAATACGCGAATGGTCACCGCAGTGGTCTTTTCGCTCATGCCTCCACCTCCATGGCCTTGAGACGCACCAGCATGGTTTCCACCCGGGTGCGGGCCAGTTCGGCCTTCTCGATCAGCCGCGCACGTTCCTCGACCAGCACATTCTGCCGCTCACGCAACAGGGTGTTTTCGGTACTCAACTGGTCGCAGAAGTCGATCAGGTCATCGACACACTTCTCCAGCTTGCTGATTTCAGACTCGGCCATGGATTCGCTACGGAGTTGCAAACTTGATGGGTGCACTATAGTTCGGGGCGCAAAAGGGGTCAACGAAGCGGCGGTCGAAGTGGTAGAATTATCCTCCTTCCTTTACGACTGACAATGACTCCCCATGCAATACGACACCATGAATTACGACGCGCTTGCGCTCGTCATCAGTAAACTGGGCGCCCAGCAGGAGCCCGCCGAGCTGCACGGCACCCTCACCGGCCTGCTGTGTGCCAACGGCAATGCCGAGGCCGATATCTGGCTGAAGAACCTGTTTCCCAATGTGCCCGGTGGCGACCTGCTGGGCGACGAGGCCTTCGGCGAGCTGAAAAAACTGCACGAGACCAGCCGCGAAAGACTCAATGCCACGGACTGTGAATTCCAGCTGCTGTTGCCAGACGATGACAGTGACCTCGATCAACGCGTGCATGCCCTCGGCGAGTGGTGTCAGGGCTTCCTGGTCGGCCTCAGCCTGGGCGGCATCAGCGATTTCAAGGCGCTGCCGGAGGATGCCCGCGAGATCGCCGAAGATATCGTCGAGATCGCCCGCGCCGACAGCTCTTACAGCTTCGATGGCAGCGAGGAAGACGAACATGCCTACACCGAACTGGTGGAATACCTGCGCGTCGGCGTGCTGCTCATCAACGAAGAGCTGCAGCCGAACCAGGCGTCAGAGGCCAGGGAAACCACCCTGCACTGAGCGGGTCACAATCAATTCGTAACCCTCCTTTTCCGGAAAGACCCACTATGACCCTGATCAAAATCATTCACATGAGCTTTGTCCTGCTGAGCATCTCGGGCTTTTTCGCCCGCGGCGTGCTGATGATCCGCGATTCCGCCCTGCTGCAACAACGCTGGGTCAAGACCGTTCCTCACGCCGTTGACACCGTTTTGTTGCTGAGCGCCGTCATCCTCGCCTCCCAATGGGGGTTTGCCGCCCTAGGCATACCCTGGCTGCAGGCCAAGATCGGTGCCCTGCTGGTGTATATCCTCCTCGGCGTTGTCGCCATCCGTCCCGGCCAGAGCAAGCCGGTCCGTATCGGCGCCTGGCTGGGCGCCATACTGACCTTCGCCTACATCGTCAGCGTGGCCATCACCAAGAATCCGCTGGTGTTTGCCTAAATTTGGAAGAGACGACTTACATATCTTATTTCGTGTAATTCACGGTTGGTTAGTTTGGTATCAAATTTCTCGCGGCCCTCAATGGAAAAGGCCATATACTCATAGAACCTCCTTGCTCGAACATTCTCTTTGAGAACCCATAAATAAAGAGAACGCCATTGATAATGATGGGCAGACTCTATGACATGTTCTGTTAGCGCTGTACCCAAACCTTTGCCCCAGCAATCAGGGGAAATATTTAGAGCAACCAACTCACCGGCATTCTCTTTGGCTAGATCGCTGTCTCTTGCCGGGCCATAAACACAGAAACCTGATATAGAGCCATTAAGTACGATAACCAAATTAATGCCTGGTCCTTTTGTTGATAGCGCCCTATTCCATTGCGCCGTTTTTTCTTTAACGGATAGCGATTTCAGGTATTCATCGGGCATTATTTCTTTATAGCCTGAGCGCCATGCTGCTACGTGAATTTTTGCAATATGCCGGGCATCCTTCCTGGTTGCATGTCGTATGTGCATTTTGATCCTATAGAGGCTGATGCCTGCATGATTGATAGGCTAATATGGCGCTCATCCATTCTGCACCTCCTTCCCACTTATTGGCATCATGGCCTATAACTCCTCTATCTCCAGGTCCGGCGCATGCCTTTGGAGCCAGAGCAGGCTTTACGGCGCCACAAGCCTTGCGCTATGTTGCGATTATTCCGCAACCACACATACACTTTATGAAACAAATTGAATTCGCCCGCCGCCGTAAACACCTGATGCAGATGATGGGCAAGGCCTCGGTGGCCGTGCTGCCCGCCGCCAAGGTGGTCATGCGTAACCGCGACGCCGACTATCCCTACCGTCAGGACAGCGACTTCCACTACCTCACTGGCTTTCCCGAGCCCGAAGCGGTGGCGGTGCTGATCCCCGGCCGCAAGCACGGCGAATACATCCTCTTCTGCCGTGAACGTGATCCGCTGATGGAGACCTGGCACGGTCGCCGTGCCGGCCTGGAGGGCGCGCGCGAAGACTACGGCGCCGACGACGCCTTCCCCATCGGCGATATTGATGACATCCTGCCCGGTCTGCTGGAAAGCTGCGAGCGGGTTTACTACGCCATGGGCGTGGACGACGCCTTCGACGCCCAGGTCACCGGCTGGGTCAGGCGGCTCAAGGAACAGACCCGCGCCGGCGTGCACACCCCGGGCGAATTCGTCGCCCTCGACCACCTGTTGCACGACATGCGCCTATACAAGAGCCGTAGCGAGATCAGTGCCATGCGTCGTGCGGCGAAGATCTCCGCCCAGGCCCATGTGCGTGCGATGCAGATCTGCCGGCCAGGCCTGATGGAATACGAAATTGAGGCCGAATTCCTCTACCACTTCAAGCGCCACAACTGCGTGCCCGCCTACACCAGCATCGTTGGTGGCGGCGACAACGGCTGCATCCTGCATTACACGGAAAACGACGCCGAACTGCGCGACGGCGATCTGCTGCTTATTGATGCCGGTGCCGAACACGACTGCTACGCCGCCGATATCACCCGCACCTTTCCGGTCAACGGCCGCTTCAGTGCCGAGCAGGCCGCCCTGTACCAGATCATCCTCGACGCCCAGCACGCCGCCATCGCCAAGATTCGCCCCGGTGCCCACTGGAACGAACCTCATGAGGCTGCCGTCAAGGTGCTCACCCGTGGCCTGCTCAAGCTGGGCCTGCTCAAGGGCCAGCTGCACACGTTGATAAAAGAGGAGGCCTACCGCGCCTTCTACATGCACCGCACCGGCCACTGGTTGGGTATGGACGTGCACGACGTCGGTGATTACAAGGTCGGCGACATCTGGCGTGAACTGGAACCGGGCATGGTGCTGACCATCGAACCGGGCCTGTATATCGCCCCCGGCGCCAGGGTCGGCAAGCGCGCCGTGGCAAAGAAATGGCAGGGCACCGGCATCCGCATCGAAGACGACGTGTTGGTCACCAGGGATGGCTGCGAGGTTCTGAGCCGCGACGTGCCAAAGGAAATTGCCGACATCGAGGCGCTGATGGCGGGCGCCAGGCAATGAGCCTTTTGATGTTACGGCGTAATAAACGCGGAGGACGCAGAGACGCAAAGATCTTTCAATGTTTTTCTCTGCGTTCTTTGCGTCTCTGCGTCCTCCGCGTTGAATTGGCGGGCTCGCCGGGATCCACTTGCCTCCCGGCCGGTGATACTGATTATCGGCGTGTTCCCGTAGGGTGGACACCGCCCACCATTGTCGCGGTGGGCAGTGCCCACCCTACGCCTGTCTTTCGGAGGCCCGCATGACGCCGACCGACTACGACATCCTCATCATCGGCGGCGGCATGGTCGGCACCAGTCTGGCCATTGCCCTGCGCGACCAGCCGCTGCGCATCGCCATGGTCGAGGCTACGCCCTTCCGTGCCGCCGACCAGCCCAGCTACGACGACCGTGCCATTGCGCTGTCGCAGGGCAGCCGGCGCATCTTCGACGCCATGGGACAGTGGAACGCGTTGGTTCCCGCCGCCACGCCCATCCAGCGCATCCACGTTTCCGACCAGGGTCACTTCGGCATTACCCGGCTGGATGCCCACGAAGAGGGGGTCGAGGCGCTAGGCTACGTCATCACCGGCCGTGCGTTGGGGCAGGGACTGGTGGCCACGGCCAGCGAACTGGACAACCTCGATCTCATCAGCCCCGCCACCCTGTGCGCGCTCAAACTGGCTGATGAGCACGCCACCGCCGTCATCGAATGTGACGGCCAGCGTAGGGCGATCACCAGCGCGCTGGTAATCGCCGCCGACGGTGGCGACTCCTCGGTGCGCCGTCTGCTGGACATCGCGGTGACGGAAAAGGACTACCACCAGACCGCCATCATCGCCAATATCACTCCGCAGCGGCCACACCAGAACGTCGCCTACGAGCGTTTCACCGCCCACGGTCCACTGGCCCTGCTGCCCCTCAACGTGCAAGACGGCGAGCAACGTTGTTCACTGGTATGGACTCACGGCCCGGAACAGACCGAATACCTGCTGGCTCTGGACGACAACGGATTTCTGCGTGAATTACAGGATGCCTTCGGCTGGCGCCTGGGCCGACTCCTCAAGGTGGGGCAACGCGCCAGCTACCCACTGCGACTGGTGCAGGCCCGCGAACAGATCCGCCCACGCCTGGCGCTGATCGGCAACGCCGCCCACACCCTGCACCCCATTGCCGGCCAGGGCTTCAACCTCGGCCTGCGCGACGTGGCGGCATTGGCAGAGGTGATCAGCAAGGCTCGCGCCGCGGATCGTGACCTGGGCGAACTGACGGTGCTGGAAGACTACGCCCACTGGCGCGAACGCGACCACCGCAAGGTCATCGGCTTCACCAACGTCCTGGTGCACACCTTCTCCAACCGCTTCCCGCCGCTGAGCATCGCGCGCAATCTCGGCCTGCTGGCCACCGACGTGCTGCCGCCACTGAAACACGCCCTGGCGCGCAACGCCATGGGCATCAGCGGCAAGCTTCCCCGCCTGGCTCGGGGGTTGCCATTGTGTGCACCTTCACACAAATTCCCATAGAGTGACTTGTGACACCGCTCTGCGGTGTCACACATCCCGTGGCGCTCAGCGCCACCTCCGCCATGACGGATAAAGCCAGCGTTTGCGTTACACCGCAAAGCGGTGTAACGAGAAAAAATCCATTTGCCATAGAGACACGGAGAACACAGAGAAAATGCCTTTATTCAATACCCCAACACTCTGTGTTCTCCGTACCTCTGTGGCAAACACAGGGACCACGCAATGAAAACGACAGACTACGACATCGTCATCGTCGGCGGCGGCATGGTCGGCGCCAGCCTGGCCTGTACACTGGCCGACAGCACCCTGTCCATCGCCGTCATCGAGGGCCATGAGCCGCCCGCCGAGTGGCCGGCCGACAGCTTCGATATCCGCGTCAGCGCCATCGCCCGCGCCTCCGAGCGTCTGTTCCGACGCCTCGGCGCGTGGCAGGCAATGGAAGCCATGCGCGTGCAGCCCTACCAGGCCATGGACGTATGGGACGCCACCGGCAGCGGCCACATCCACTTCGATGCCGCCGAGCTGGGCGAGCCCGATCTCGGCCATATCATCGAGAACCGCGTGATTACCCGAGCCCTGCTGCAGCGCCTGCGCCGGCACGACAACATCGACTATCTCTGCCCGGCCAAACCCGTGTGGCTAATGCTGCGCAGCGACCACGCCCAACTGCAACTGGATGACGGCAGCCTGCTACAAACTCCACTCATCATCGGCGCCGACGGCGCCCATTCCTGGCTGCGTCAGCAGGCCGGCATCGACATACAGGAACGCCACTACCGACAGACCGCCGTGGTCACGACGGTGCAGACCGAACGCCATCATGAAGACACCGCTTGGCAATGCTTCCTGCCCAGCGGTCCGCTGGCCTTCCTGCCCCTGCCCGAGGGCCGCAGTTCCATCGTCTGGAGCACCAGCGCGGAAGAGGCCGAGCGTCTGCTGGCGCTGGACGATGCCGATTTCATGAGCGAGCTGGGTGAAGCCTTCATGCATCGCCTGGGCACAGTCACTGCCGTCGGCCCGCGCGGCGCCTTTCCGCTCAAGGGGCGCCACGCCAAGAAATACGTCAAACCACACCTGGCGCTGGTGGGCGACGCCGCGCACACCATCCACCCGCTGGCCGGGCAGGGCGTCAACCTCGGTCTCGCCGACGTGGAGGAACTGGCCGCCGTGGTGCTGGAGGCCCATCGCGCCCGCCGTGCCATCGGCAGCTTCAAGACCCTGCGCCGTTTTGAGCGCGCACGGCGCGGCGATAACCTGCTGATGCTGGACGCCATGGGTGCCTTCAAGACCCTGTTCAGCAACGACACCCCGGGCCTGCGCGAGCTGCGCAACCTGGGGCTCAACCTGGCTGACCGCAGCGGCCCGCTGAAAAATCTCATCGTTGCCCAGGCCATGGGCCTGAACGCTCTGCCCGCCTCCCGATCAAGCAAGTCCTGACTGCCTGCTGGCCCTGCCCGCCGGCGACCCGTGCGAGATCATTCTCGCTATTACCTATGTGATCGTCGTATTCTCCATTTCCGTGCAGGGGCTTACCCTCGGCAGGCGGGTAAAAAGCGCCACCCGTTCCGCATCAAGTAGCGCAACGGACGGCCGCTAATCGGAGGGTGCGGCACCTATTCCCGAGACCTCGACAAACAAGACAAACAAACAGTCAACGTGATCCAGCATCCCATAACTTCCCGCCCCTGGCTGATCCTGCTTTTCGGTGGATTATGGCTGCTGTGCGCCAGCGGCCTGCAGGCGGCTGACCGTGCCGAATCGGCGGCACTGTACCGCTTCGGCGTCTTCCCCTACCTGAGCCCGGCGCGCATCGAGCAGGCCTACGCCCCGCTGGCCGCCGCTTTTGGTGAACTGCTCGGCCGCCCGCTGCGCCTTGGTACGGCGAAGGATCTCTACAGCTTCCATGTACGCGTGCTGCGCGGTGATTTCGACATCGCCCTTGTGCCCCCCTTTGCCGTGGTGCCGCTAGTTGACCAGCAAGGCTATATCCCGCTGGCACGGCGCCCATCGAGCCC
>JAJRWE010000146.1 GCA_024276955.1 Gammaproteobacteria bacterium | reverse complement strand
TTTTTTATAAGGCCAATGAGTCAAAGGCTTATATCGTGTCAAATTCGATGCACTTTGGCTTAGAAGTTTACGCAGAGGGGCCTACATCTAATGTGATTGTTAACAAAATAATTGATAGTACAAGACTAACCAAAGGAAATTAACCCATGGAACCATTGACAACTGAAGAAAAGAAAGAGTTTCAAGAAATTCTGAGCTGCTTTTACGGAGACCAAGCTTACAACTGGAATATTAACATGAATGTCCTAGAGCTTCTGGAGGAGCTTCTCAGAAAAAATGACTCCTGTAGCAAGTATATGGATATGGTGCCACGGCCATTTTATTTTGGCAATGCTCTCAAGTGGGCTAGTAAACAAGCGCGAAATGCTATTTTGAGGCACTTGAAAAACATAGACAAGAGTTACTATGTTTGCTTGAAAGCGGCTGCTATAGGAATGCGCACAAAGTTCCAAACAGCTTCGATGGGGCTTTAAGCTAATGAGAAATAGGGGGCAGGCCACAGTTTCCATGGCAAATATAGATAAGCCGTGGTCTGTCCCCTGTTTTCAATTTTGTAATGCAAAATATTATCCGCTCTGAAAACGCTACAAAAAAACCTTAAACCTTGTAATTCACACGAATTCTTTGGCGTTATAATGGGGTTAAGCTCAGTAAATAATCTGAAGTTTGGGCGCGTTAAAGCATGATAATGTTGGCTTTTCAGGTAGGGGGGGTAAAATTGAAATTCTAAATTTTCTACCCCCCCCCCTATGGTTCAACAAAACAACATTAAATTTACGAAGTGCGGTAGTATTTTTTAAAGGCGTGGGCTGAGAGTTCAGCGGTTTACCAGATATGCCCGCGCCTCTAACAAGGGCCATCAACGCGGACAATTCACTGCGTGGTTTTTTGTGCTGAAAAAGACTAGCACAAAAAACCACACAGCAAATTTCCGGTTATGGCAGTCGTTAGCAATCATATAGGAGAACAACTATGGCGGTATTATTTAAAACACTTTGGACATGGCATCCTTCCAATTTAGGAATAAAAAACCCATGCACATCAGATGGTAAGGTGAATTTTGAAAATCAATGTGCAATAAGAATGGGAGAATGTTTTTCTAAATCAGGAGTACTCCTTAATACTTTTTCTGGAGCAAAATGTTATCCAGGTCATAAACATAATCAATCTCATATTCTTCGCGCTGAAGAACTCGCAGAATGGATGAAAACTCAATCCATATTCTTTGGGAAAGTTGAGATAAAACGAAATGTAACAGCATTAAATTACGCCGACAAACAAGGGGTTATATTTTTAAAAAATTTTTGGGGAGCAGGAAATCAAGGAGATCATATTGATTTATGGAATGGCTCCAAAATGACTGGTATTGAGCCGCGAGAATCATATATTACTGCCGCTCAAGAAGTATGGTTTTGGGAGGTGAGTTAATTGTGAATAAATTAAGTATATTTTATTATGTGAGTGTAATGTTTATCTTGAGTGGGTGTGCTCATGCTTCACTAGAAGAAGGGGTGGTTGCAGGAAAAAAAATATCGTTAGATAGTGAAACATGCCTGCTAACCATTGATAATAAAACATTAAAAATCGAAATGAAACCAAAGTGTTATTTTGTCAAAAAAATCTACCCTGTCGTCTCTGAAAAAGAATTTGGTGTTTACTATTATGACGACATTGATGCCCATGTATTACTGATTGTTGGCACTTCAGCGCCCCAAAATCACCCTAGTCACCTACCATTCACATCAGGAAGAGATGATTGTGGTGAGCAACGACAAGTATTAATTATAAAAAAAGAAACGACATTATTACATAAGGTTACCGATATTGGTTTAATTTGCGCAGGTCTCGGAGCGGATGAAAAAGTGTACAATATTTTATCTCATCCGTAAGCTATTGCTAACAAAATGCTCCAGCGGACAGGGCAAAGCGTCGTTTTTTTGTGTATGTCACAAGCTCCATTTTACACAAAAAACCGCCACTTTGCCCTGTCCGCTGAGTATGGCGTTAGCACATAATATGAAACCGATATTGCAATGGACAGAAAATTGGGAAATTGGCATTGATATCCCTAGGGAAAGTCAAATATCAAGACAAGTTTTAGATCACTTTATTGAATTTTGGAATGATGAGGAAATTGAAAAAAAATCCAAATCGACATTAAATCGTTATCGTGCAGCTCTTATGTCTCTAGGTGGTTTTATTGTAGAGCAATCTATATCCGAAGAAGGTATGGGAAAATCTGTTAAAGAGTTACTTCTTATGAGCATAGATGATGAAGGTGGTCCATTACTCTTTCAAGATGAAGAAACCTGGCAAAATGAACTTGATATGGTTTGCAGAAAATTGCACAAATATTATGCGCGGAAAAAGTGCTAACAAGTGACTATGGTGTCAAGTGATATTTATTTGGATGTTTCAGCATCCCAATAGGCACCGTCTCTGACCATGGAATTGAGGATAATTATCATTTTTCTAACGCATGCAATGAGTGCGATTTTCTTTGGTTTACCGGCATCAACTAGGCGATTGTAAGTTGCTTTGATTACAGGATTGCATTGAACAGGAGAAGAAAGAGGGTCAGTTCTCGCTTTATAGCATTTGGCCGGTGTCCTGGTATACCTCGCGGGATTATACGATGACCTGTTTTTTTTGGCCTGCGTATATTTGATTGTAATTTTCTTGGATATTCACCACATCCTACGGACTCTTGATTTTTCTCTGTTAATTTTGCTCCCCACTAAGCTTTCCCACAAATTAATACCGGCAAATTTTTCAACCAATGTTGTTGGTACTAAAAATGTGTCCAGTGCTTTATTGGACTCTTCATTTGCCATTATAAAGGACCACATATGCAAAGTTCCTCTGTTGTTTTCTGTTAATATGGACTTAAAGTAGGCATGGGGTACCGGTATTTTAACTTTATTGGAGTCATTTGCCCCTATGCATTCGACAGACTGATCAAAATAGAAAATAGGGCCACAAATAACATACGTTTCCAGTATTCTTGGCTTTGCATCCAGTTTTCTGATTTCAGCTTCCAATTTTCCCCATATATTTCTATTAAACTGGGGTCTTTGTGGCGAGGTATTGGATAAAAGAAATGTTTCACTGTTTTGCAGCTCTGTTTCTCTTTGGTTAGCGCTTGCCACTAGATGTCCACGGTCATAACCAGATCCGGAATAATCAACAAGGTCAGCTCGAAAATCCTCTGGAATTCGGTAATCTGGTCGAAAATTATCTGCACGTTCCAAGCGAATATTGTCAGGGTCTACGATTTCCAAAGCCCATTTCGCCTGACGAAAATAGTACGAATAGCCCAGTACGTAATGTCTATTAAACATGACTTGATCTGCGGCGGGCATTCCGTATCTGACTTCACGTCTTAAATTTGGCAATTCCATTCGTTTGCTCCGGTTAGGGGTTTTTAGATAACCGAGGTAACTATATCACCACTAGAGAGCACAGAGGATGCATTGATGAAATGAAGGCCGGGGGGGAAGGAAGGCATGCGTAAGTACGCCTGGAGCCCATGTGTTCCCGTCATTGGGCAGTTTTCACTTCAGGGGATGTCGTGCGCACGGCGCACGCTACTACGGGAAGGTGTAATGTGCGCTGTGTGCACAAGTATGGATAGACACCTCTCTGTTTGTCGGCGTCACCGCTCTCGACCGATGCGTGAAGCCTACTGTCCTAGATGTGGAATCTCGAGGATTAATGACAGAGCCGGGTGCAAAAACGGGTCTGCCGCCCCGTTTGTCGTCGATGTCAGGGTAAGAACAGGCTAAATCTGCCGCCCTTATTGATCCCAGCGTTGCTGGTTTCGGTATAGCCATGACGCTTACCATTGCTGTGCATTTGGGCGACCTGTGCAGCGAAGTAGAGGCCAAGACCGGTGCTGCCGGTTTGGAAGTCTATGGGTGAGTCCGTGTTACTTCCACCATGCAGCATTTTATCCGGATAGCCGGGGCCATTGTCCTCGATATGGATGCACAGATAGTCGCCTTGGTTTTCTCCGCTGAGGCGTATGGTGTTTTTTGTGTAGCGGTAGGAATTGTTGATGATGGTGTTGACGATTCCGGTAATAAGTTCACGGTCAAAGAATCCGATGAGTCCACTCTCACAGTCTATTTCCAGTTTTATGCTTCTGGCATCCAGCAGTTGCCGGCTTTCCATGGCGACATCTTCAAGCAGCTCGGTAACGCTATTCTCGGTGATGTTGATGAACAGTTGGGAGCGCTCCAGGCGATAGAGCGCCAACAACTGAATGAGGTTTCGGTTGAGTCTTTTTCCTTCATGTTGCGCTTGCAGCAGTTTCTCCTGCAAGAGTGTTGCGGCAATACTCTGCTCACCGGCGGCGTCGTCGAGGGTGTCCAATAGCAGGGTGAGGGAGTTTTTCATGTCGTGAACGGCGCTGGCGATCACGGTGGCGAAGTCCAGATTTTGCGCGTCGTTACTCATGGCTTTCCCTGTCTCACGCCTTGGCCAGTGAGGTGACCAGCTTGCGATAGGCGGTCTGCAGCTTGTCCTGTTTCTGGCTGGGCTTGTTGAGCGACTGGGCGCGCACCAGGTAGCCTTGGGTCTGTTCGAGAAATTCCGGCACCGCGCCATAGCGCTGCATGAACATGATCAGTGACTGCGCGGCATTGAGGTTGATGACCAGGTTTTCCGGCATGCCGTCTGCGGCCTGGGCGAACAGCTTGATGGAGTCCTGCAGGGCGCCGTTGGTGGCCATTTCTACGCCGCGGTTGTTGAGTGTAATGACTTCGTCGCGGGTGGCGGCGATGAGGTCTGCGGCTGAGTCGCCAATCCCACAACTTTCCATCATGGTTTGTACGCCATCGAGGATATCTTGGTCTTCGTGATTGTTGCGTACGATGTGGCGCACGATTTCGTAGCCTTCTTCTTTCAGGCCTAAATCGTAGCAGGCACTGGCAAGCTCCATCGCCAACGGGGTGTTGAGTCCGCCAGGGTTGTCACGGAATAGTTTCATGGCCTCGGCGATGCCCTTGCGTGCCTCGTCCTCTCGCGCCATGTCTTTGTAGAGCATGATTTCCAGAATGGTGGCATGCAGACGGTCGCCAGACTTGCCTTGGTGGAATTCCTTTTTCATCGATGCCAGGGTCTTCATGGCCTCTACGTTATTGCTTTTCTGCAGGTAGACGCGACTGAGCGAGGCATAATCGGTGGGGCTTTTATAGCAGGAGTTTTTTCCCAGCCGCATCACGCGGCGGTAAGCCTCTTCGGCGGTATCCAGGTCTGCGTTCTGCTGTGATATCTCTGCCAGTGCGCGCTGACGCAGTACCGCCTTGGGTGATTTTTCTGTGGCTTCGGTGAGGATCTCCTGGGCCTTTTCCGGTTCATCGAGTTTTTCATAGACCCGCGCCAGCCAATCATGGGCGAAGACGTAGTTGGGGTTGGCCTTGATGAGTTCTTTAAAGGTGGTCTTGGCTTCTTCGTAGCGTTCGCGATGATACAGGGCTTCGCCGTAACCGAGCTTGGCCCAGGGCAGTTCCCGCTCGGCGATGACTTCAGCGAAGGCGGCTGCAGCGGCATCGAAGCGCTGTGCCTTGATGGACAGTTCGCCCTTGAGCTTGAGCAATTCGAAGCGGTTGCCGGGCTGTAGTGTGAGCTGTTTTTCGCACAGGCTGAGGGCGTGGCTGAAATCCTTTCGCTGCATGGCGCTGGCGATTTTCCTCAGACTGGATTTGCGCGCCAGCAGACGCTTGAGGCGAGTTTGCAGCACCTGCTTGGTGAAAGGTTTAGAGAGGTAGTCGTCCGGCTGGTATTCGGCCGCGCCCATGACCATCTCCATGCTGTTTTCCGCCGTCGTCATAATAAAGATGGAAGAGTAAGGCAGCAGGCTGTCTTCCTTGGCCTCTTCCAGCACCTGCTGACCGTCTTTGCCTTCGCCGAGATTATAGTCGCAGAGCACGATGTCAAAGCTTTTATCGTGCATGCGCTTGATGGCTTCCTCGCCATGGCTGGTATCGGGGATGTCATCGGCACCGTAGGCCGACAGCATACCGCGCATCATAGAACGCATGCAGGGGAAGTCATCGATGACCAGAATGGATTTGCCTTGCAGGCTCCATAGCTTGGATGCTTTCATGGTGTTGGCTTGGCGCGATGTGGCTTGTTGATCGGGTTTCGTATCTGTGTCATTTGTGGGAGCGGCTCATCGTGTTCTTTGGTGCCCTTTGGATAGTCAGCCGCGACAGATTTGATTTATTCATGCTCTGTCGCGGCTGCAGCCGTTCCTACAGGTGAAGGCCTGTTCAGGCCTTTTTGTCGTCCTTGTTGGTGTCGTCATCATCCAATGAGATGAGGTCTTCGGGGATCTCGGCGATTTCCTGGGCCTCTTCGCTGGCCGCTTCCGGCTCGGCGGGCTTTTTGATCTCTTCAGCGGTATCCATTTCCGTGGCTTCCTTGATCTCAGCGGGTTCTTCGGTATCGCCAGTGCTGAGATCCAGCTCGGGATCGAGTTCGGCCATTTTTGTTTCCGGGGCTGTTTCTTCGGGCTCGTTACTGCTGAGTAAATCGTCGATGGCCTGATCCACGTCGGCTATGCCGGTGTCAGGTTCCGTTTCTTCGGGTTCAGGCTCTGGTGTTGGGGCGGGCGCCGCTGCTGCCGGTGACTCTTCTTCCTGCTTTTGTTGCTGGGCGGAGTCTTCCTTTTTGCGCTTACGCATGGCCTGGATTTTTGGCCACAGTTTGATACCACCGAACACCAGACCACCGATCAGTACCGTCAGCCCCAGGATGCTGCCGATGATCAGGCCCCAGCTGATCTGTGGTGGTTGATCGCCTTCCATGGCGGTGTGGGTGCTGTCTTCGGTCGGATGTTCGGCTTCGGCTTTCGCTTTTTCTTCATGAGTCGCAGACTCAGGCTCGGCTTTGTGGTGAGCGGAGGGCTGGTGAGGCTCGGCGGCGGGTGGTTCGTGTGCAGGCTCTTCCTGGTGCTCGGGCTGGGGCGCCCGCATGGGCGTGCGCGCGCGTGGTGTAGTGTCGCCGCCGGCCTCGAAGTGGATTGGGCCGAGCTGTACGCTGAGCGGGCTGCCGTCGCTGCGTTGACCGGTGATATAGGCGGTCAGTTCGTGTTCGCCCGGGTTGTCGCTGGCGTCCAGTTCCAGCCGCCATTCGGCGGTGTTTACCTGGGCGGCCTCGGCCTTTTCCAGGCGTCCGTTGGGCAATATATGTTCGACTTCGACGTGCATGCTGTGCGGGTCGATGAGGCTGATATAGGGTACGAGGGTAAGGGCGAAACGGTCGTGGCCCAGGGCCTCGATCTGAGCATCCACCGGCTGGCCGTAGACCTTGACCCGCTGGTGCTTGTTACGCTTGAAGGTGATGCCGTCCACGTCGAGGATGAATTCGTGCTCGCCCTCGACGAGGGATTCACCCAGCCGGGTGGAGAAGACGCCGTCGTTGGCGGCGAGGTCGGCGAGTTTGCCGTCGTCGCGCAGACGCCATTGCCATTCGTCACCGTTGTTGGCGATCTGGGTCAGGGTGACCTTGACGAATTGCAGGAAGTCTGGGCGGTCAATGATTTCCCCCTTCTGCTCCAGTTGCAGGGTGAACAGCAGCGGTTGGTCGACCGAGAGGTCATTGGGCAGCTCGGTGTTCTTCATACGCAGGTCGGTGACCACCATGACGCGGTTGTCCGGGTCTACGTCGGCATTGATACGCCACTCACCGGGTGGCGGATTCTGCACCGTGATCAGGTCGTAGCGTTCGTCTTCGAACCATTCCACGCCGGCGGGCAGCTGCTGCTGGCCAAAGCTGCTGCCATCGGGGGTGATGATCGTAGTGGTGCCGACGCCGGGCTTGCGGAAGACCAGAAAGGTGGCCTCGTGAATGCTGTTGTCGATGCTGACCTTGTTGTCCTTTAGCGGCAGGGTGTCGGCCTTGCTGACCTTTTCGAACATGCGCAGGAACAGGCGCTCCAGGCCGTCGGCGGATTCGATGGTTTCAAACCAGCCGCCGGTGGCGGCGGCCAGCTGTTGCAGCAGGGGGGCATCGGATTCACTGGACAGGGCGATGGTGTGCACGGTGATGCCGGCCTCCTGCAGGCGGGGCAACACATCGTTGAGGATGCGCTCACGCGAAGCGGTGTTTTCAGCGGGGTTTTTTGATATGTCCACCAGGCCATCGGTGAGCAGGATCAGGCTGCGGCGGCTGCTTTCGTCCGGACGCTTCCAGTCCCAGGTGGCACGGCGCAGTACGTCTTCGATGTTGGTGTACAGGCCCAGTGAGTTGATTTCGCCGGCACTCTTGCGGGCTTTGTTCTTCCACGGGGTGTCCACCTGGCCGTGTTTGACCAGCATGTTGGTCCACTGGCCGAAGGTCCACACACCGGCATGAGTGCCCTTAGGCAGCAGGGAGGTGAACAGACGCAGGGCCGGGCGGCGCAGGTTGTGCGGATCGGTGCGTTTCATGCTGCCTGAGATGTCGATCAGCACGCGTACGTCGTCGACGGGCTCGGCGGTGTTGTCTGTTGCCCAGGCTGGGGTTTCGGTCAGCAATAGACAGAGCGCCAGCAGCAGGGCCAGTCGTAAAAAATGGCGATGGGCGTCCCGGTGCCCGGGTATCGAGTCTGTCAGCTTCATGCGGAAGTCCTTGAAAAATCCGTCAACGGCAGCCGGGTGATTCATCAATAGAAAGTTGATGGACCACTACTTTGCTGCGGATGCCCCAGCATTAGCGGCAAGGCAACGGAATTCTTCACCGCGGCCGGGTTTTTGCCGTCAGTGGCCGATATCAGGTGCCTGTGCGGAGGGCTTGCCGTGCAGCCCGTCATGGGGATCCTGCTGATTCATTCACTCGAGGGCGCCGATGACGGAATGACCGGGCCTGCGGCCGTTTCCTGTACACTGGTGATCTTGCCGTGAACTGAAGTCACCGGCTTTAGCCATGGGATAATCGCTGACAGAATAATATTAGCCCGGCATCAATTGCGGGTATTTTTACGGCACTTTATTCTTTTTATAGCACTAACAAGGTACTGCATCATGGTTCAGGCGTTGCTGGTTATTTTCGTTTATGTGGTCTTTCCTGTCAGCATTCTGGTGTGGGCCTACTTGCGCTACAAACACGGTATCAAGCCGCACATGGGCGAATATGCCCTGGTGGCCTTTGCGATTTCCATGATGCTGTTGCTGGCCTTTTCCTCCAACTGGGATACCTCGGATCAGGACCGGCGTGACGTGCGGCAGATCGTCGATACGCTGATCGAGCGCTATGATTTTCCCGTGCAGGAGAAATTTCAGGATCGTCCCGCGGTGATGGGCGAGGCGCAGCCACGGCGGCTGGTAATCACCATCTATGGCGTCAGTGAACGTGAAGAGCAGGACAAGGTGCTGGAAGTACTGCGTAAGCTGCGCCGGCAGGTGGCCGGCAAGGCTATTGTGGTTCGCTTCATGCGCGAGGAGGTCTGGGAAGAGGCCGCGGATGGCACACGCCAGCCGCGTCGCGACCGCGAAGAGATGATGCGCAAGGCACGGATAGAGTAGCCGGAAGACATGCCAAGCCCTGTGGTAACACGGGCTGCCGGGTGGACTGCAACGGCTGTGCCCATCGCGAGCTGTCGGCGCAGGTCAGCGAGACATAAAAGGTCAACTGGCTGGGCCGGCGCGCCGCTGGCGCCGATCCGCGTGGTGAGCGGTACACGTCGCTGGGCCTATGTGACCGGGTATCGCTGACGGCGCAGTGGGCGGTCGACGAGGATGTATCCGGCTCATGGGTGGCGTTGAGAGCGGTAAAGACAGCAAGAAAATACGGACAACAAAAAGGCCGGAATATAGTGCATTATTCCAGCCTTTTTGTGTGTTATTCCCCTTTATGAGGAATAAACTACCATTTTATCCGGTAAACATGCCCAGGGCGGCCAGTGCAAATAGTCCAACCCAAAGTCCAATAGAAAGTTCCATGGTGATTCCCCTCAGTTAATGGCCAATAATTGGCTGTTTATATAATTATGTAGTCTGGATACTAAATTAGGCACTTAATCAGGTCAACCAGGGTTCTTTTCTCTCTTTTAATGTGTGGTTTTGTTGGGGTAGGTTGTGCTTGAGTGGGGTATGGCAATTTGCTGTTTTGGGACACGCTTTCGGTTGGCCGCCATTGAGCAATTCACGCCATTCTGCTACCCTTTCGACCCTTCCAGAATCCACTGATCCAGCAACAATTCCGGCCCCTCAATGACCAAATTCGTGTTCGTGACCGGCGGTGTCGTGTCCTCTCTGGGCAAGGGCATCGCCTCCGCCTCGCTGGCCGCCATTCTTGAGGCGCGCGGCCTCAAAGTAACCCTGATGAAGCTGGATCCCTATATCAACGTGGATCCGGGCACCATGAGCCCCTTTCAGCATGGCGAGGTGTATGTCACCGACGACGGCGCTGAGACCGATCTCGACCTGGGCCATTACGAGCGCTTCGTCAACACCACCATGACCCAGCGCAACAATTACACCACTGGACGCATCTATTCGGATGTGATCCGCAAGGAACGCCGCGGCGACTACCTCGGCGGCACGGTGCAGGTGATTCCCCACATCACCGACGAGATCAAGCGTCGCATCCTCGAATGTGGCGAAGGCATGGATGTCGCCATGATCGAAATCGGCGGTACCGTGGGCGATATCGAGTCGCTGCCGTTTCTGGAGGCCATTCGCCAGCTGGGTGTAGAGCTGGGGCGCGACAACACCTTGTTCATGCATCTCACCTTGCTGCCGTATATTCCCACCGCCGGCGAACTGAAGACCAAGCCCACCCAGCACTCGGTCAAAGAACTGCGCTCCATCGGCGTCCAGCCGGACGTGCTGCTGTGCCGCGCCGACCGCGAGGTGCCGGCCGCCGAGCGGCGCAAGATTTCCCTGTTCACTAATGTGGAAGAGCGCGCCGTGGTGTCCGCTGTGGATGCACCGACTATCTACCAGATCCCCCTGTTGCTGCATGCGCAGAAGCTGGACCAGATCGTGGTGGAGAAACTGCACATCGATGCCCCGCCGGCCGACCTGTCTGAGTGGCGTTCGGTGGTGGAGGCGCTGACCAACCCGACCGGCGAAGCCACGGTGGCCATGGTGGGCAAGTACATGGATCTCACCGAGGCCTACAAATCTCTGTCCGAATCGCTGATCCATGCCGGTCTGCACACCCGCACCAAGGTGAAGATCCGCTACATCGATTCCGAGGATATCGAGCGCAACGGCACCGGCGTGCTGGAAGACGTGGATGCGATTCTGGTACCGGGCGGCTTTGGCGAACGCGGTGTGGAAGGCAAGATCTGCACCGTGCAGTACGCGCGTGAGAACAAGGTGCCGTATCTCGGCATCTGCCTCGGCATGCAGGTGGCGGTGATCGAATTTGCGCGCAACGTGGCCGGCCTCGAAGGTGCGCACAGCACCGAGTTCGACAAGGACACGCCGCATCCGGTGATTGGCCTGATTACCGAGTGGACGACCGCCGAGGGCGAGGTGGAGCGCCGCAGCGAGGACTCCGACCTGGGTGGCACCATGCGCCTCGGCGGCCAGGAATGCATGCTGGCCGAAGGTTCCAAGGCACGCGCGATGTACGCTAAGGAGCGTATCGTCGAGCGCCACCGTCATCGCTATGAATTCAATAACACCTATCTGGATCGGCTCACCGAGGCCGGGTTGGTGATTTCCGGGCGTTCCGCCGACGGCAGTCTGGTCGAGGTGGTGGAACTGGCGGATCATCCCTGGTTCATCGCCTGTCAGTTCCATCCGGAATTTACCTCCACACCGCGTGACGGCCACCCGCTATTTAGTGGTTTTGTGCAGGCAGCAAGAGAGCATAGTGAAAAATGAAATTGTGTGGATTTGATGTCGGCCTGGACCAGCCCCTGTTTGTCATCGCCGGGCCCTGTGTCATCGAGAGCGAACAGCTGGCCATGGATACCGCCGGGCAGTTGAAGGAGATGACCGCACGACTGGGCATCCCGTTCATTGACAAGTCGTCTTTCGACAAGGCCAACCGGTCATCCACTTCGAGTTATCGTGGCCCGGGCGTCGAAGAGGGCCTGCGCATCCTGCAAAAGGTGAAGGACGATATCGGCGTGCCGGTGATCACCGACGTGCACGAGGACACGCCGCTGGATGAAGTCGCCTCGGTCGTGGACGTGTTACAGACCCCGGCCTTCCTCTGCCGACAGACCAATTTCATCCAGAATGTGGCCCGTACCGGCCTGCCGGTGAACATCAAGAAGGGCCAGTTCCTCGCCCCCTGGGACATGCAGAACGTGGTCGATAAGGCGCGCGAGGTGGGCAATGAGCAGATCATGGTCTGCGAACGTGGCGTATCCTTCGGCTATAATACGCTGATCTCCGACATGCGCGGCTTGGTGATCATGCGCGAGACCGGCTGCCCGGTGGTGTTCGACGCCACCCATTCCGTGCAGCAACCGGGCGGGCAGGGTGCGACCTCTGGCGGGCAGAGCCAGTTCGTGCCGGTGTTGGCGCGCGCGGCAGTAGCGGCGGGCATCTCCGGGCTGTTCATGGAGACCCATCCCGATCCGTCCAAGGCGTTGAGCGATGGCCCCAATGCCTGGCCGCTGGGCGAAATGGAGAGTCTGCTGGAAATGCTCAAGGCGCTGGATGACGCGGTGAAATCGCGCGGCTTCGGGCATGACCCGGCGTAGGCGCATTTGTTGACCATGTAATTTCAACGCAAAGGCGCAAAGACGCGAAGGGCGCAAAGAATATCGATTTCAGATCGTGTGTGGCGGGAGGCAGCGCGAATCTCTATGCCGGGAACATGGAAACGCAATGGATGCGGCGTTTTTTTACAAACAGAATTCCCTTCTTTGCGTTCTCTGCGCCTTTGCGACTTTACGTTAGATTTTTTCAATAGCGAATAGACAACCAAGGGCAGGAAACACTCTGTCATCGATTCAACCAAGCAATCTGGAGCCATAATGACCGCAACAATCGCCAACATCCACGCCCGTGAAATCATCGACTCGCGCGGCAACCCCACCGTCGAAGTGGACGTCACCCTCGAATCCGGCGCCATGGGTCGCGCCGCGGTGCCCTCCGGCGCCTCCACCGGTTCGCGCGAGGCCATTGAGCTGCGCGACGGTGACACGTCCCGCTACCTGGGTAAGGGTGTGTTGAAGGCCGTGGCCAACGTCAACGGCGAAATCCGCGACGCCCTGCTGGGCCACGACGCCAGTGAGCAGGCCGCCATCGACCGGACCATGATTGACCTTGATGGCACCGATAACAAGGAACGCCTGGGCGCCAATGCCATCCTCGGCGTTTCCATGGCCGCTGCCAAGGCCGCCGCCATCGAGGCCGGCCTGCCCCTGTACCGCTACCTCGGCGGCAGCGACGCCACGGTGATGCCGGTGCCGATGATGAACATCATCAACGGCGGCTCGCATGCCGACAACAGCGTCGACCTCCAGGAATTCATGATTCAGCCCGTGGGCGCACCGAACATCGCCGAGGCCATCCGCTACGGCGCCGAAGTCTTCCACGCCTTGAAGAAGGTGCTGCATGATCGTGGCCTCAACACCGCCGTCGGCGACGAAGGCGGTTTTGCCCCCGACCTGCCCTCCAACGAGGCCGCGCTGGAGATCATCATCGAGGCCATCGAGGCCGCCGGTTATGTGCCAGGCAAAGACATCTATATTGCCATCGACGCCGCCGCCTCCGAATTCTACAAGGACGGCAAGTATGAGCTGACCTCCGAGGGTAAATCACTCACCGCGGCCGAGTTCGTCGACGTGCTAGCGTCCTGGGTCGACAAGTATCCCATCCTCTCCATCGAAGACGGTCTCGACGAGAGCGACTGGGAAGGCTGGGCGATTATGAGTCAAAAGCTGGGCAATAAGATCCAGTTAGTCGGCGACGACCTGTTCGTCACCAACACCGAGATCCTCAAGCGTGGCATCGATAACAACATCGCCAATTCCATTCTCATCAAGGTTAACCAGATCGGTACCCTGACCGAGACCTTCGCTGCCATCGACATGGCCAAGGCCGCCGGTTATACCGCCGTGATGTCGCACCGCTCCGGCGAAACCGAGGACGCCACCATCGCCGACCTGGCCGTGGCCACCGCTACCGGTCAGATCAAGACCGGCTCCCTGTCGCGTTCGGATCGCATCGCCAAGTACAACCAGCTACTGCGTATCGCCGAGGAGCTGGGCGACGCCGCTACTTATCCTGGCTTGTCTGCCTTCAAGCGTGCCTGATGGTGTAATGGGAACCTCGGATCAAGTCTGGGCGAGCTGAATTGAGATTCAAAATATTCAAATTCAAGGCGCAAATCGCAGGTAATAGCGGGACTATTGCCAAGATTTGCAACGCAGAAGTTGAATATTTTGGACTCAAGGCAGCTGGTTATGACTTGATCGGAGGTTCCCGAATATGAAAACCATCATTGCCGCCCTCGCCGTGTTGTTTGTGCTGTTGCAGTACAAGCTCTGGTTCGGTGAGGGCAGCATGATGGAGGTCTGGAAGCTGGATCGTGCCATTGCTGTGCAAGGTGCTGAAAACGCGCAACTGCTCGAACGCAACCAAGCCCTGGCGGCGGAAGTCGCCGATCTCAAGCAGGGCGTTGACGCCATCGAAGAGCGCGCCCGCCGCGAACTGGGCATGATCAAAAAGGGTGAGACCTTTTTTCAGGTGGTCGATTGACTGTCATGCCGTCTAACCGTCAATCACTACTGTGACTGATTTCCCGCGTGATACCGATCAGCCCCGCTGCTGGGCTGTCGTTCCCGCTTCCGGTGTCGGCGCCCGCATGCAGGCCGACCGGCCCAAACAATACCTTTCCCTACTGGGGAAAACCGTCATCGAACGCACCCTGCAGCGCCTGTTGCTGCATCCACGTATCAGCGGTGCCATGGTCGCTATTTCAAGTGGTGACAGTTGGTGGCCGGAAGTAAAGGTCGAAACAGACAAACCACTATGGATTGCCGAAGGCGGTGACGAGCGCTGTCATTCCGTGCTGAATGCCCTGCAAACACTCTCTGCACAGGCGGCTGAGCAGGATTGGGTGCTGGTACACGATGCCGCGCGCCCCTGCCTGCGCAGTGAGGACATCGATGAACTGATTCGCCGCTGTGAGCCGCACCCGGTGGGCGGCCTGTTGGCGGTTCCGGTAAAAGACACCCTCAAGCGTGCAGACGCTGTGCAGCATGTGCTGGAGACCGTGGATCGTACCCAACTCTGGCATGCGCAGACCCCGCAGATGTTTCGTCTCGGCGAACTGCGCGATGCCTTGCAGCAGGCACTGGCTGCCAATGCCCTGGTCACCGATGAGGCCTCCGCCATGGAGCGGGCCGGATACGCCCCCCTGCTGGTGGAAGGCCATGCCGACAACATCAAGATCACCCATCCTGAAGACTTGACTCTCGCCGAGCTGTATCTGAAATATCTTCGGTAGGCCTCCCCGAAAATGGAGCGGGCCATGCCCGTGATAAAAGCTTATTCACCACAGAGACACAGAGGGCACGGAGAAAATTTTTTAAGTGCCAGTATCTCTGTGTACTCCGTGCCACTGTGGTGAGTCTTTTGTAAATGTCTAGTGGTCTGTCAATACTAACTTGATGGGTAACTACTCCTACTTCGTCACATTTAACGCATTGTTTTTAAACATAGCCATTATCTTAATAGCCTATTTTTGCATGCCTTTTCCTGTCGGCAGGAGGTAAAAAACCATGTAGGGCGGGCACGTTTTTTGTGCCCACGCCGTTAGTGCATATTCCGCGTGGGCATGGAAAGCCTGCCCACCCTACCT
>JAJRWE010000145.1 GCA_024276955.1 Gammaproteobacteria bacterium | reverse complement strand
GTGTTGGCCTTTTACAATGATCTCAACCGGCTCTGGGGTGGTTGAGGGAATGAGGTTGTGTCGGTGGGTATTCCTGTTGTTATTGCTGGTGGCCGTATCACCGGCCCATGCCTTCAAGTCCTTTGTGATCGCCGATATTCAGGTGAAGGGTCTGCAGCGTATCTCGCTGGGTACGACCTTTAACTATCTGCCGGTCAAGGTGGGTGAAACACTCACCGAGGAAAAGGCCAGCGCAGCGATTCGTGCCCTGTTCAAGACGGGCTTTTTTGAAGATGTACGGCTTCGCCGGCAAGGGCGGGAGCTGGTCATCGAGGTGAAAGAGCGCCCCTCCATTGCCAAGATCGAAATTTTTGGCAACGAGGATCTGAGTACCGAGGATCTGAACACGGCGCTGAAGCAGGTCGGGTTGGTCGAAGGGCGGGTGTTTAATCGCTCGATTCTCGATCAGGTGCAGCAGGAGTTGCATCGACAGTATTTCAGTCTGGGCAAATATGCCGTCAAGATCGAAACCACCATCAAACCGCTGGCGCGTAACCGGGTCGAAGTGGCGTTGGATATCAGCGAAGGCAAGGCAGCGCAGATTCGCCAGATCAATATCGTCGGTGCCAAGGCGTTCCCTGAGTCACGCCTGCTGGGTGAGTTCCAGCTCAGCACGCCGACCATGATTTCCTTCATCGACAGCAGCGGTAAATATTCCAAGCAGCAACTGCTGGGTGATCTGGAAAAGCTGCGTTCCTATTATCTGGATCGCGGCTATCTGCATTTCAATATTGAATCGACCCAGGTTTCCATTACACCCACCAAACGTGATGTCTATATCACCATCAATGTCTCGGAAGGTGAGCGCTATCATGTTGGCAAGGTGCAGATTGCCGGTGACCTGGTGGTGCCGGAGGCCGAGTTGCGCGCACTCCTGCAGGTGCATGACGGGCAGGTGTTTTCACGCCGGGATGTGGCGGAAAGTTCCAGCAAGGTCAGCGAGCGTCTCGGTATTGATGGCTATGCCTTTGCCAACGTCAATGCGGCGCCACAGATCGACGAAGAAAAACGTATCGTCGACCTGACCTTTTTTGTCGATCCCGGCAATCGCGTCTACGTGCGGCGCATCAATATCACCGGCAACACCAAGACCCGCGACGAGGTGGTGCGCCGGGAGATTCGTCAGATGGAGGGTGGCTGGTTGTCGACGCCCTTGGTGGATCGTTCAAAGATTCGTCTGCAGCGGCTGGGCTTTTTCGATGGGGTCAATGTTGAGACGCCGCCAGTCCCCGGCACCAATGACCAGGTGGATCTGAACTTCGATGTCGCGGAAGGCTCTACCGGTAATTTCTCCGCCGGTATGGGCTATGGCCAGACGCAGGGCATCCTGTTTAATATGAGTGTGACCTTCCAGAATTTTCTCGGCACCGGTAATCGCGTCAGTGCGGAAATGAACAACAGCCAGGTCAATACCATTTACCGCTTTTCGCACACGAATCCTTATTTTACCGATGATGGTGTGAGCCGAACCCTCAGCGTCCACTATCGTTCCACCGATGCCAATGCGGCCAATCTGGCCTCCTATCTGTCCGACACCTATGGGGCGGGCATCAATTTTGGTGTGCCGCTGAGTGAATTCAACCGGCTCGGCATGGGGCTGGATTTCAAAAACACCCGGATATCCACTGTCGGGGGCGCCACCCCGTCAAGCTATATCGAATGGCTGGGTAATAATGGCTCGGCCTTCGATACCTTCCTGCTTTCCGGCAGTTGGTCATACGACACGCGCAACAAGGCTATTTTTGCCGACCGGGGTTATTACAACCAGCTGTCGGCCAGTGTCGCGGTTCCCGGCCTGGATCTGAGTTATTACAAGCTGAGTTACCGGGTCAAATCCTATCACCCCCTGTTCTGGGGGCTGGTCTGGTACATGGGGGGTACCGTCGCTTCCGGTGATGGCTATGGCGATACCAGCAGCCTGCCCTTCTGGGAGCATTATTTTGCCGGTGGCGTGAGTTCCGTGCGTGGATTCCGCGCCAATACACTGGGGCCGCGCGAGCCGGGCATTGACCGCGCGGTGGGTGGTTCGGCCAAGCTGGTGAGTAATTTTGAGCTGTACTTTCCGGCGCCCTTCGAGGGGGCGGACAAGAGCCTGAGACTCAGCGCCTTTATTGATGCGGGTAATGTCTTTAACACCTTCCAGGACATTGCAGCGGAAGAGCTAAGGGTGTCCGCCGGTGTCTCGGCCATCTGGCTGAGCCCGGTGGGAGCCTTGGCCTTTAGCTGGGGCTGGCCCATCAAATTTGATGATGAGGATCAGAAGGAATTGTTCCAGTTTACGATTGGCACCGGATTTTGAGCCTGTTGTCTATGCCTCACTGACGGTAAAACCCTGCGCTAAACGACAGGCTGCCATTGGGCCGCAGCGCGATTCATGGCATCATAACGGTTTCCAGCCGCATCGCGGAATTTCGATCACGGGAGTGCAGACAGAAAATGCGCAGATTGTTCGTTGGTTTGTTGGGGGTACTGGCCTCGGTGGCAGTCATGGGTTCGCTACAGGCAGCCGAGCTGAAGATCGGTGTTGTGAATGCCCCGAAGGTTCTCGAGCAGGCCCCACAGGCGGAGGCCGCGCGCGTTCGTCTGGAGCAGGAGTTTTCACCGCGGGACAAGGCCATGCAGGCCTCCCAAAAGGAACTGAAGGGTCTGGAAGAGCGGCTCGGCCGCGATGGCGCGATTATGAGCGAATCCGAACGCCGCAAGCTCGAGCGCGATATCATTTCCCGCAAGCGTGACCTGAAGCGTGAGCGTGAAGAATTCACCGAAGACCTGAATATTCGCCGCAACGAGGCCTTTGAAAAATTACGCCGGCGCGTGTTTCAGGTCATCGTCGACCTTGCCAAGGCCGAGAAATACGACCTGATTCTCAGTGATGGTGTCGTCTTTGCCAGCGACAATGTTGATATTACCGAGACCGTGATCCAGCGCCTCAGCGCCGAGTTCAAAGCAAAATCCGCCAACGGAAAATAGCCGATGTTTAGCCTGGCTGAGCTGGCCGAGCGTCTGGGTGCGCGATGGGTGGGAGAGGGCGACTGCCGTGTCTCCCGCGTTGCTACCTTGACTTCTGCGGGCGAGGGCGACATCGCCTTCATCACTCACAAGCGCTATCGGAATCAGCTGGCGGAGACTCGTGCCACGGCCGTTCTGCTGACCGAGGCGGATCTCGAATTTGTCCGCGACGGTGTTCACTCCCTGGTGGTCGACGATCCCCACCTGGCCTACGCGCATGTGGCGGGCTGGCTGAATCCCGAGCCCGATGAAGGCAGCGGCGTGCATCCCTCCGCCGTCATCGATACCGCGGCAGCGGTTCATGCGAGTGCCTGGATCGGTGCGCAGTGCGTGATCGAGGCGGGCGCCGTTATCGACGCCGATTGCCGCATCGGCCCCGGCTGCGTGGTGGGTCGGGATGCGGTGATCGGCGAAGGTGGACGGCTGGTGGCCAATGTCACGATCTGCCACGGCAGCCAGATCGGCAAACGGGTGCTGATTCATCCCGGCGTGGTGATTGGCGCCGACGGTTGTGGGTTGGCCAATGACCAGGGTCGCTGGATGAAAATCCCGCAACTGGGCCGGGTGGTGATTGGTGACGATGTGGACATCGGTGCCAATACCACCATCGATCGCGGCGCCATCGAGGACACGGTGATCGAGGACGGCGTCAAGATCGACAACCTGGTGCAGGTGGCGCACAACGTGCACATCGGCGCCCATTCGGCCATCGCCGGCTGTGCCGGTATCGCCGGCAGCGCGCGTATCGGCAAGCACTGCGCCCTGGGCGGTGGGGTGGGCATTGTCGGTCATCTGCAGATTGCCGATAATGTCATCGTTACGGGGATGTCCATGGTGTCCCACACGATTACCGAACCGGGTGTCTATTCCTCCGGCACGCCGTTGCAAGAAAATGCCAAATGGCACCGCAACTATGTACGCTTCAAGCAGCTGGACGATATGGCGCGGCGTCTGAAACGGCTCGAGAAGCAACTTGAAGCAAAAAATACGGGATAAGACCTTGGAAACACTAGACATCCTCGAAGTACAGAACCATCTTCCGCACCGCTATCCCTTTCTGCT
>JAJRWE010000144.1 GCA_024276955.1 Gammaproteobacteria bacterium | reverse complement strand
CGCTCTGGTTCGTGATACATCCGTCAGCCTTGCTACCGACGAACAGGTGCTGGCGGCGGCGGATGTGCAGGCCCTGGCCAGTGCCGTGGATATGGGCCGCCGTTTGACCCAGCTCCTGGAGCAATCCGAACAGGCGATTGCTTCGGCCAGGCAGGATGCCTTTGAAAAGGGCCATGCTGCCGGAAAGGCGGCGGGGTTGCTCGCGGCCCGAGACGATGTGGCGGCGGAGCTGACAAGCCTGGCCGTGGAGGCACAGCGCCAGCGCATGGCCTTGCAGGGTTCGGTGGCGAGACTTGCCATCCAGGTGGTGCGCAAGCTGGCCGGTGAGGTCGGTGCGCCGGAGATGGTGGCCGGCCTGGCGCAAACCGCGGCGGCTGATCTGTTGCCCGGTGTCTCGCTGACACTGCGGGTGTATCCATCGGTGGTGGATGCGGTCAGAACGCGTCTGGACACGGCCCGATCCGCCTCTTCCGGCAAGCCTCTGCATGTGGAAGTTCACGCCGATGACACGCTGAACCCGTTTGATTGCATACTGGACACCGCTTGCGGAACCACGATAGCGGGGCTCGATGCCCAACTCGCGCGCCTGGAGGCGGCGCTGGCCGGGAGTACGGAGACCGTGGTGCCTGCCGGATCCGTGGCGGGTGATGCCTCGATGACCCGTGCTGCGGAACCCGTGCGGGAGGCGGGCGGATAATGGCAGATTCCACAGCTACCGGCAGTGACCTCCCGGAAGAGTCATCCCTTGATCAGAGCATGGCGCCGCTGCTGCGCGGTGCACGTACGGTGGTGCAGCGGGGCCGGGTCGTGCAGGCGCTCGGCACCACGGTGCGCGTGAGCGGTGTGTATGCGCGCATCGGCCAGCAGTGCCGGATCATTGATCGTGATACGGGCAAGGGGCTCATCGCCGAGGTGGTGGGTTTGTGCGACGGGCAGGCGATCCTGTTGCCGCTGGCGAGCCTGCAGGGCGTGGCGGTAGACGCTGAGGTTGAAGTGTTACAGGAGCGATCCACCGTTCCCTTTGGCATGGGCCTGTTAGGCCGTGTTATCGACAGTTTCGGCAAGCCGCTGGACGACCGGCCCCTGCCAGCCGGTCTTGCCGAACAGGCCCTTTACGCAGAGGCTCCCAGCCCGCTCAGGCGAAAATCCATCGACACGGCCTTTTCCACGGGAATCCGCGCCGTGGATGCCATGCTGACGGTGGGTGTCGGGCAACGCATGGGCGTCTTTGCCATGGCCGGCGGGGGTAAATCGACCCTGTTGGGGATGCTGGCCCGGCAGGCGACTGCTGACGTCAATGTGATCGCCCTGGTCGGTGAGCGCGGGCGTGAAGTCCGTGAATTTCTTGAGGATAGCCTGGGTGAACAGGGTCTGCGCCGCTCCGTCATCGTGGTTGCCACTTCCGACCGCCCCGCCATGGAGCGGGTACGCGCAGCCCAGGCTGCCACCGCCATTGCGGAAGGATTTCGCGCCCAGGGCAAACGAGTGATGTTGTTGATGGACTCGGTGACCCGTTTCGCCCGCGCCCTGCGGGAGGTCGGATTGTCGGTGGGCGAACCCTCGGTACGGCGTGGATTCCCGCCCTCGGTGTTCGCTGAATTGCCGCGTTTGTTCGAGCGCAGCGGTAATGATGACAGGGGTTCCATTACCGCGTTTTATACTGTGTTGAGTGAAGATGAAGACGGCAGTGACCCGGTTGCCGAGGAGGTGCGCTCCATCCTCGATGGTCACATCGTGCTCTCGCGCAAGCTGGGGCAGGCGGGTCATTATCCGGCCATCGACGTGCTTGGCAGCACCAGTCGGGTGTTTACCCGCGTCGCGGCAAAGGCGCACCAGGACGCCGCCGCCCACATACGCGCCTTGCTGGCCAAACATGCTGAGATCGAATTTTTGCTGCAGGTGGGCGAGTACAAGGCCGGCAGCGACCCTATTGCTGACGAGGCTATCGAAAAGCTGCTTGCCATCCATGGTCTGCTGCGTCAGCACCCCGATGAAACCGCGACCCTGGACGAAGCCATTGCGCAATTACAGGAGATCGCCCAATGAGCCGGCTTCGTTCACGGCATCTTGTCCAGTTGCTGCGCTTGCAGGGTTTGCGCGTATCCACTGCCGAAGCTGAATACCGCGCCAGGCGGGCCAAGTGCGATACGGTGATGGCGGCGATGCGGGAGCGTCAGGCGCGCATCGAGGATCTGCGGCATCAGCGCACGGCCCTGTTCGAGCATGTGGCCACGCAGGGGGCGGCAGAATTGACCCGCTTTGCCGGTTTTGCCAGCGCACGGCGGGCCTGGCTGGATGAATCCCTGGAGCGCGATGAATACTGGTTGCAGGATGATGAGCGGGAGCTGCACGAAGCCGAGGCGCAGGCCGAGGAGGCGAGGCAGCAGTGGTTGCGGGCCCGTTCGCGGGAATCCGGGACGCAGAATCTGCTGGACGATACACGCCGCAGCCTGGCGCGTGATGCGGAACAGCGCCAGGAAATGGAGGCTGCCGAGCAGATGGCCTCGGGGAGGATGCGATGAGCGGGATCGATATCGCCGGACGGCAATCATCCTCGCGCCTCCTGAGTGCGCCCGCCGCGCCGTCTGAGCGGCGGCTCGACGGCGATGAATTTGCGCGCTCATTGCAGCGGCTTGAGTCGCCGCAGCCAGTGTCGGGCATAGAGCAGTCAGCCGCTGATGAACCGATTCCGGCCACCAGTCCCAGCCGTGTGGATGCGCTGGAGCAGGGGCTTGATGTTGCAGACGATACACCGGTAGAGGCCGATGAACCGTCGGCGCCTGTGTTGGCGCCGAACGATGAACGCCCCATGCGCCAGGATGGCCCATTGCCGGATGCCGTGCCGGAGACGCTGGCGCTGCACGCGCCGTCACCACCGGGCATCGCTGTCATCGAGCCGCTGCCCGTGGATTCAGCCACCATGACCCTGCAGGATTTCACCGCGCTGCTGGAGCGGACGGGGGGTGCCGTGGTCACCGACGGAGAGCAGGCGTGGCGCTTCATGCTGCATGATTCCACCCTGGCCGTGTCCCAGGTCGCATTGACCCGGGAGGCCGCCTCCGGATCCTGGTCGGTAGCGTTGACCGTGCAGGGTGGTGGCCCATCGCTGGTGAATCCACACCTGCATCGGCTTCGGGAACGGCTGGAAGCGCTGGGGCAGGGCGTCACGCATGTCATCGTCAGCCGCGAAGAGACGTCATGAACGCCGACCTGTCCCCCTCACCCTGGCTGGAGACGGAGCGGCTGCGTCTGCGGGAGTTCTGCATCGCGGATCGTTATGCGTTGGTGGACATGCATAAAGACCCGCGTGTGCGGGCCCTGCTGGTGGACGACCATCCGCTGGATCAGCATACCGTGGCGCATGAATTGATCGTGCGCCTACAGGCACTGTATCGGCAGCACGAGGGGCTCGGTATCTGGTGTGCGGAGCGCATGGTCGCCACACTCGATACCGCCGAGCTGGATCGGCCGGGAATGCGCGAGGAAGCGAGCAAGGCGCTGTCGCCGTCCGCCCTGGCCCGCCTGCTTCAGCCGCAGCCCCGGTTTGCCGGCTGGTTCAATTTGATGCCCATGTCCGGGCAACCGGAAGAGGTGGAGCTGGGCAGCCGCTTGCTGCCCGAGGCGTGGGGCACCGGCCTGGCCCTGGAAGGCGGAGAGCTGCTACTGGCGCATGCCTTCAACACCCTGGGCCGCGACCGGATATGGGCCATCGGTCATATCGCGCATCGCTCGGTGCGCTATTGCGTCACCGCCTTGGGGTTTGAGGATCGCGGGGTACAGGACTACGAGGGCAAACCGGCCCAGCACTACGTCATTGACGAAGCCCGCTGGCGTCAGTGGCAGGTGTTGTCCCGCAAGGACAGACAGCGCCGTGCCGTTGCTGCGTGCCGGGCGTTTGCGGAGCAGCTTGCTGCTGGCAGTCCCGCGCAGGCAGGCAGGATGGGCAAAAATGAAGGGAGTCATCCACGATGAACCGGTTTGCATTACAGACTGGACAACTGCCCAGTCTGGCAGGGTGGGCATTGCCCACCATGCCTGCCAATGGTGGTTATTCATTGGTGGGCGGAGCCCACTCTACCTGGGAAATGCCGCAAGAGCTTTCAAGTTATCGGGGAGAGCTTGGCGATGACCGCTGAGATAACTCTTTCCTCGCTGATGCCGCACCCGCTCCAGCTGCCGGGCGCCCTTGACGCGATGGCTGCAAATCCGGCGGTGACCCCGGCCAATGGCGATGCGGCGGCGGAGCCGGCCTCACAAATCCCCACCGATGAACAAGCGGCCCGGCTGCGCTCGCAGGCGCCCTTGGCGACAAATCTCACCAATCGCGTGGAAACCGCAGCGGCTGCCCTGCGTGCGGAAAATGTGCTTCCTGCCCTGGGGAACCTGCGCGCCGAGCCCAGTGGCATGAGTGGCGGTGCGGCGGTGAATGAACTCAACCTCACACCGACCGCTGTCACGGCGCTGCACACGGGCGCTGCGCAGCTGCAGCCGCTGGCGGGCGCCGCCGTACCCGCCGATGAGGCGGCCATACGCAGGCGGCGCGATTCGCAGCGCGAGGGACATCAGGGTAAGGATGAATCCGGACAGGCTGGTGATGATGCCACAGAACGGCCCGACGAAGAGAAACGCACGGTGCGACCCGGCGACCGCCCCGTACCTGGTGATGACGGCCGGGTGGTGGAGGGCGTTCTCGAGCCTTCCCAGGCGATGCAGGATGACGCCTTGTTTGACGAGATTCTCGACGCCCTGGTCAACGGCGGACGGTCGGACGTGCTGCGTCAGTTACAGGGGGCGCGGCGGATAGTGGCCGTGTTTCCCTTCAATGATCCGGGTGAAACGCATTGTACGGCGCGGGCCTGTTTCCTGTGGCGGGATGCGGCCGGCAAAGGGCAGGTGGCCGGCCTTACTGCGCGGCTCGGTTGGTCGAAAGCCCCGCGTGATGCGGGCTGGATGGTGGTACGTGCTTACAAGGATCGCGCCGCCAACAGTCGGTGGCGCCTGCGCGTGCAGCCCACCGTTCCCGGGCCGCGTGGCGCCGTCATTCAGGTGGGGCGCAGCCCCATGCTGCCGGGTCTGTGGACGGAGGTTCGTCTCCACATCCCGGACGCTTCCCGCTTCTGGGCCATCCTGGGTGCACAGTTCAGTCTGCAGGTGGTGATTTCCACCGTGCCCCTGCATCGCTGGCACAGCCCATGAACGCACATTCACAGCCGTCATCGAAACGACCGGGCACGTCGGCCTCCGGTGCATTGGCCGACGTCGAAGCCATTGCCCTGTTCGATGCGTTACAGGATCCTGTGGCGATCATCGATTTAACGCCAGGCAAGGTGTCATGGTGTTCTGCAGAGTTTGTGAGCCGTTTCCCGGCAGTGCCGCCGGGTACCTCGCTGGAGGTCTTTCTGCTCACCTTTGACGGGCTCGATAGGTGCATGGCCGAGGCGCAAGGTGAGAAAACGGAAGCGCCCGATCCTGTGCGCGGGGTGGTGCATTACCAGGGGCGTGTGCGTTTCGAAGCGACGGTCGCCCGGGCCGGCAAGGGCCGCGTTGTGTTTCGCGTGGAAGACATCGCCGAGCGGGAACGGATAACGCAACGCCATCTCGAAGACCGGGAGCGGCTTCTTTTTACCTCCCGTGCCATCTCGGTCAGTGAGATGGCGACGACCCTCGCGCATGAAATCAACCAGCCGATCGGCGCGATCTCCAACCTGCTGCGGGGCATCGGTATGCGCCTGCGCCGAGGAGGCACGGACAGTGGTGAGATCCTGATGGCGCTCGACCGCGCCATCGATCAAGCACTGTTCGCCTCCAGGATTATCGCCCGCATTCGTAACTACACCCACTCGCTCCAGCCCCAGCGAACACGTATCGATCTCGTCGGGCTGGTGCGTGCCAGCCTGGTCTTGCTGGATTGGGAAATCCAGCGGGAGGGGATTGTGGTGAGTGTGAATCTGGGGGATTCCGCCTTGTCCGTGGAGGGAGATGAAGTGATGTTGCAGCAGGTGCTGGTGAACCTGCTGCGCAACGCCATCGATGCCATGCGTGGCGCTCCCCACGACGTGAGACGCCTCGAAGTCGGCGTGCGACTT
>JAJRWE010000143.1 GCA_024276955.1 Gammaproteobacteria bacterium | reverse complement strand
CAACAGGGCATCGACACCGCCATGGCCACCAACGGCCTGTTGATGGACATGGACCGCGCCCACGACTTGCTGGCCAACATGTCATGGATTCGCTTCAACCTCTCCGCCGGCACGCCCGAAGGCTTTCAGCGGGTGCACCAGTCCAAGGCCAGGAACTTCGATCTTCTGGTGGAAAAGATCCGCAGCCTGGTGGCCATCAAGAAAGAACATAACTACGATTGCACTATCGGTCTGCAAATGGTGCTGATCCCCGAATGCTACGACCAGGTGCTGGCCGAGGCGGAACTGGGCGCGGAGCTGGGCGTGGACTACTTCGTCATCAAGCACTGCTCCGATTCCGAGTACAAGGAAATCGGCATCGACTACAAGGACTACGCCAGCATCGAAGACGTGTTGAAACAGGCAGAAAGCCTGTCGACAGAAGATTATGTGGTACAGGCCAAGTGGAACAAGATTCGCGCCAGCGAGGAAACGGAGCTTTACCGCAACGGCTACCGCAAGTACGACGTCTGCCTGGGCACGCCCTTCCTTTTGCAGATCTCCGGCAACGGCAAGATCTACCCCTGCGGCCCCTTCTTCAACAAGGAACGCTTCTACATGGGCGACCTGCACGACAGTTCATTTTTCGATCTGGTCAACAGCGACCATTACTGGAATGTACACAGGGACATCGCCGAATCGGTGGACGTGCACAAGGACTGCGCCATCGGCTGCCGGCAGGATTACGTCAACAAATTCCTGTGGGATATCCGTAATCCGCCGGAGCATATTAATTTTATTTGAGGAAAAATAGCTGTAGGCCAGTATGTGGGCACAAAAAACGTGCCCACCCTACCGGACTCAGGATCTGCACAGGAATATCAAGATCACCAACTGTTAGATAAATCATATCAGTACGGTAGGTTGGGGTGAGGAATGAACCCCAACAAAACGTCTCTTGCTCCGGTATTGAGATCCACATTGTGGATGTCTATCCCTCGGAGAATTAACACCTAGTAGCTGGTTACCCGACGCTGGCTATCCGGTGGCTGGCTCACCTTGCGGAACAGCCCCCCCCCACGGGAACAATCGACCTTGCTCGGCCGCATACCTCACCACCCTGCCCCCACCACCGGGCAGGGCGGTAGCCAATGACCCGCCAGAACTCCCACGCCGGCTAAACCCGATGCAGAAGTTCTGACTGAAACCCGGTTGGCCAAACAAGAGTTTTCTATGTATTTCTTTTTCTCCTCCGACGGATCGCAAAGGCAGATAGAAGCCCAACAGAGAACAGGGCAAGCGTTCCCGGCTCTGGGATATTTGCCGTAAGCCTTATCATCGCACCGGATATAATCGCATCATCACCGTACGTCATCAAATAACGCCCATCACTGAGGAAATTTTCAAGTTGCTGTTGAGAATAAAAGTCCAACAGGTCAAGCTCCACTATCTTGGAAATACCATTATCCAACAGTGGGTTTGCAGCATCATTGAACAGATTATAAATCTGCGGTGCGCCAACAAACGAGCTATTCTCAAGGTTAAATTGGTCAGTAGAAAAGAGACTGTCCATCGGCGTTAGTACGAGCGATAGAGTCGCAGAAAATATCTTTCCGTGCGAACCTGCCAGCAGGCTGCTGAAGCCTGAATAATCCGCGTCGGCTTGAAAATCAAATAATCCTCGGGTCCATTCATCGACCCCATCTCCTATCGGATCCGATGGATCAGTTTCAAACTCAAGTATCGTAAAGTCACCATTCGTTATAGACCCTGACCCATCTGATGTCCCAGGCTGCGCAGGCAATGAACAATTTCCAGATGAACCATATGGAGCCCCAACGGTCAACACATCCCCATCGCAATCAAACAAAACAGACTGCACAGTTATCGGTGCCGATAACGCTGGAAAAGCCATGAATGATACGAGAAACCAAATAGCAAAAATAAATGTTTTCTTGAACATGCTCTTCATCTCCCTGATTAATAAAAGTTTATCCAGGTTAGAATAGTGATTCTGGATTCGGTCATGCAATGACACACTACACTGAAGTTAAGGATATCCCACCTGCTCCAACTCGGGTTTTTTACCCAGATCAACCAAACAACATTCACATGACACACGCAGCAAATTCACTGCCAACCATGGCCATTGAAATGTAACGACAAAACTTTTCCGCAATCTGGATATTCTGACGCACTGATCTATAGTCAGCTATATGACGCTAGTGCGATGTTATCTTTTCAGTGCCAAAGGATCTTGGAACGATGCGTAAGCTGGAAGTTTTGAACAAGGCTGTTCTGCAATCTGCTTGCAAGACAGAAACCACCCGCAATTGTGAGTCTCGCTTCCTGCACCGCTTACATTGTGTGCTGTTGGTGGCTGAGGGCAGCAGTTGTTATCAGATTGCCGCATGGTTTGGAGAACACCCTTGCACCGTAGAACGCTGGGTTCACTACTTCCAGGAGTATGGTGTTGAGGGTCTCAAGGATGAACAAAAAACAGGACGGCCCAGAAAGATACGCGACGATCAGCTCAAACGACTACAGGGCGAAGTCTCAAAAAATCCCTTTGAGCTGGGATATGACCAGAATGGCTGGGGCGGGAAACTGCTGCAAACACATCTGCAGCGCCGTTACGATATTGAGCTGAGTGTGCGACAGTGTCAGCGGTTATTAAACCAGCTGCGGCGCAATGCATCCTCCCATGCTGCACTGTCTCAATAGGCGATGCTGCACTCTTTTGTCGTCAAGTTTGACAACTTCGCCCCAAGACATCTGAAAAATCCGACGAGTTGCTCAAACTGTAAAATTTACCGACACACTGTCACTCGAATGAAAAACCTTTCAGTTTCGAGGCTTCTTGCAGGATAACAACACCTTACATGTACCAACGGGATCAGAATCCAGGGATCAGGGGTTTGGACGTGTAAAGTTATCCGACAATAAAAACCCCCGTGGCAAGCCCTCTCGCTTAGGCCCGACTTTCGCTACGTGAAAACGGGGCATTACACCATCACGTCACTCCGGCGAAGACCAGAGTCCAGGGGGTTCACCAACAGTAGGCGCTCTCAGGCGACCTCTGGATTGCGGCTATGAACATGCCGGAATGACGGCATTCTCAGCACGCTGCGGGGAATTAAACCCCAAGCGATTATCAGGCTGTTGAAAAACACCCGATCTCAGGCAGAACCCTAACCGAACTGGACTTGTTGGCAGAATGCCGATGTGTGGTCCCGACATTCAGCAGGATACATTGTTCAGCACGGTAAGCACCGAGGATCGGGTGCCGACTGGGGCCGGGCCTCGATCCCGCTGAGAAGCTGCTTCGCGCCCAGTTGCTACAGACTTGTCTATTCGGCAGAAGTCAGCCGGCGAAGTCAGACACCGGGCTGCTGGAACTGGCCGTAGGCCGCCACTGCCTTGCGGTTACTGGAGAGGGTGTCCAGTTTTGATAGCACGTCCCCTCGCAGAAATTCGGCACAGCTTATGACCTCGGCATCCATTGCCATGACCCGCTGGATTTCGGCGGCCGGCGGCCGGGTTGCCGTGGCTGAAAACACGACCGCCAGCAGACGATGACGCCGCCCCTCCAGGGCCACCATGCGGTCGATCTCACCGGCGCGTGCCGAATCCAGCATCGCCCGGGTGAGGGAGATGACTTCCCGCCAGGCATTGGCCGGTTGTTCCGGGCTATCACGTTCTGCTGTGGGCATCCAGCACTTCCTGTGGAATGACGTCCCAGGCCTCTTTGATGGGTTTGATGAGATTGATCATCTCATCGAGAATGGCGACATCGTTACGGGCATTGGCTTCCGTCAACCGCAGTTCCATATAGTCGTAAAGCGAGAACAGATTCTCGGCAATCTCACCACCTTTTTCCATGTCCAGACTGACCCGCAGACCCTCGACGATGGCCACGGCGGAAATGATATGCTGTGCTTTCTTGTCGATGATGCCCTGGGCCATGTAGCCGCGGGCGGTGGCAATCTTGTCCAGTGCCGCCTGCAGCAGCATCTGAATCAGCCGATGAGGGCTGGCAGCACCGACACCACTGTGTACGGCCACCTCGGTGTAGGAATTCAAGGCGCCTGCTGCGTTACCCGTATAGCTCATAATAATTCACCCTTGTTTTGTCTGTATTGCTTCGTCGCTGTGCGTAAAATTTTTTGCTGGCCAGCTTGCTGTCACCGGGCGTTAGCTTGGCGCAGCCCCCGGCAGCGAACCCAACTGCTGCGAGAGAAAACTACTGGTGCTCTGCATACGGGCAAGCAGGCCGTCGAGCGCCGTGAACTGGGCGCGATAACGCGCCTCCGTCAGGGTCATGCGATATTCGAAATTCTCGATCTGGGTATCGATACGACCGATGCGAGCATTGATGCCACCTTCACGCGTATCAATGATACCGTCGGTAGACAACTGCTCTTTGGCTAAGGCCTCGAGGCGGAAGGCATAACCCTGGTTATCATTGGCAAATAGTTCGGTAATACCGTTGAAATCCTCGGCCAGCTTTTCATTCAACAGGGTGCTGTCGAGTTCGAGATCCCCCGTGCGTGAAGTCTTGATGCCGACTTCGGAAAGAAATTGCAGGCTGGTACCCAGCCCCGTGGGTGCTGTATTGAGGATGTTGCGCATCTGCGACTGAATGGAAATCAGCGTATTGTCACCCTGTAAGTCGCCTTTGGACAGATAACCGATCATGCCACGCAGATCATTGTAGGCATCGACAAAGGTCTGCACATTCTCCTGCACCGCACTGGCATCACGGCTCACGGAGAGGGTTTCTATGGTACCGGCCGCACCCAGGGCATTGAGCTCGATGGTGACACCTTCGATGACGCCCGTCACCGTATTCGAGGCGCTGGTTACCTGATTGCCATCCAGCATAAAGACAGCATCCTGCGCCGCCGTCACCGTGCTCATGCCCAAGGTGGTGGCCACATTGCCACTGACATCGCTCAGCGTCACGCTGTTGGCGGCGCCGGTCTTGTCGCTGCTGAGCAGCAGGCGACTACCGCTGTCCACCGTAATCACGGTGGCGGTAACACCCGTATTGTCCGCCGCAGAATTAATAGCATTCTTGATGCCATCCAGAGAATCGTTGGTCGCATCGATGACCACATCAAAGCTGTTACCACCCAGGTCAATACGCAGGGTGCCAGTAGCCGCGATGCTGCTTGAGGTATCGGCAAAGTCCAGCGAGGTGAGCTTGTGGACTTGTGCCAACTGGTTGGTGCCGTTGTCGGAAAAATCGATGCGGTAGCTGCCGGGAGCCGCCGTCGAAGAGGCGCTCACGGTAAATACACCGTCATTGGAAGAACTGGCGGCGTTGACGGAAAATTTATCGGTGGAACCCAGGCCGGTCATGGCCGACTGGAAATCAGAAATGGCGCCCTTCAGGCGGCCGTAGGCGCTGAGGTCTGTGCCCAGTTCCTCCTTGCGAGTATTCATCACGCCCAATGGCAGGCGTTCAGCGGCCATCAAAGCACCGATAAGACCATTGATATCCAGACCCGAGCCAATCCCTGGTGATGAAATAGTAGCCATCATGGCCATAATGCCAACCCCTCGTAATATCTATCTGCGAACTATTGCAGGCCTTTTAAGTAACTGATGGCTTCTTACCCAGGCAAATTTCAGGCCAGGCCAGACAAGCTTCAAACTTTATCCTGAAACAGGTTTCCCTTGTCTTCGTGCATTTGCATCATGCGGCGTGCCAGCGCCAGCAATTCTTCGGAGGGGATTTGTCGTATCACCTCATCAGTGGCGGAATCCATCACCTTGATCACCGTATCACCGGTGATGTCATCAATCTCAAACTGAAGGGCACGATCCTGGCGCTGAACGAAATCGTTGAGGTTCTGCACGGTTTCGCGCACTTCTCGTGAGCGCGTCTCCGCATTGCCCGCTTGCGAGCCCGAGGCCGGCGGCAAGTCTTTGCCAGTGGCGGGCAGATTCCACCCCGCAATGGCCGTGGTTGCCGGGTCGGCGGATTTCTGCGCAACGGGTCGCGCGGATCGGGTATCAGGTACCACCTTGAGCATCGGTATTTCAGTCATACTTGCCATGCTACATCTCCTTACAGCATCCCCGGGGCATCACGCCCCGGGGGACTGTTTTCTAGCTCGTTAACGCAAGAGCGACAGGATGTTCTGCGGTACCTGGTTGGCCTGAGCCAACATGGCCACACCCGCCTGCTGCAGGATCTGCGCACGGGTCAGATTGGCCGTCTCGGCGGCAAAGTCAGTATCCTGAATCCGGCTGCGCGAGGCGCTCAGGTTTTCCACCGTGACCTGCAGATTACGCACTGTGGATTCAAAGCGATTCTGCTTGGAACCCAGATCGGCGCGGATGGAGTTGATGCGGTCCAGGGCCGTATCCGCCAGGCCGATAGCACTCAGGGCGCCTGCGGCTGTGCTGACATTGGCATCGGTAATGAAAGAGCCAATACCACTGGCACCGGCAATGTCCTTGAACTGAACCTTCACCTGGTTGTCGGCGACAACAGCGCCTTGGCCAATCTGGAAGGCCGCAGACTGGGTGGAACCAATGACCTTGACGCCATTGAAGGTCACGGCATCGGCCATTCGGGAGATTTCCTCGCGCAGCTGCACGACCTCGCCATCCAACGCCTTACGTTCGGTACTGGTGTAGTTACCGTTGGCCGCCTGTACCGCCAACTCACGGACACGCTGCACCATGCTGGTCACTTCCTGCAGGGCGCCTTCAGCGGTCTGCGCCAAGGAAATGCCATCGTTGGCATTACGGACTGCCTGGTTGTAACCGCGGATCTGCGAGGTCAGGCCCTCGGCGATCTGCAGGCCGGCCGCGTCATCCTTGGCGCTGTTGATACGCAGACCGGAAGACAGGCGCTCCAAGGAAGTCTGCATGGCAGACTGGGAAGAATTCAAGGCACGCTGGGAATTCAGCGACATGACATTGGTATTAATATACTGAGCCATTTTAATGCTCCTCTAATAAGTATGCACCCGATCACGCCCCCAGAAGGGCCGGGCGACTTCATCTAGCGGATACGGTGCCTCGCATTCAGGCTCCATTTACCGCTCCCAACTCACTTATCGGTCCTGAGGACGCTATTCTTTAGCCCGGTGGCGAAAAAAATCACCGCCAGGTGGTACCACTCGTCGGGCGGTTCCGGACATACGAAAACCAGAATTTCCTCTATAGCCGATCAATCGATTGCAGAACACGTCAGGCGGAGATGCCAAACATATGACGGCAATGGCATATTCCTTGCTTGCACGAGGTCATAAACCCATAACGTCATGAACCCGACACGGGACCGCCACATTGACCATTCCACTTCCAGGCCTCGACTCCGCCGAGGGCAGTTTTCTCACCAATCGTTTTGGCGAAAGCTACCTGCACGCCGTCAACCGCGATGCCTTCAACAAGATCGGCTCACAGGCTGTCTTTCAGCAGCAGTTACCGGAAAATTTGTGGCAGGAAGACCGCCTACACATCATCATCGGCACGGACTCCGGGCTGCTGATCCGCCACATTCAGGCCCACGGTGTGCCGCCGGGGAGCCGCTTTCTTTTCATCGAACTGGCCGACGTCATCGAGCAGGTAAAACAGCGCATCAGCGACCTGCCGGCGGAGCCACGCATCACTCTGACCGCGCCGGAATCCTGGCAACAGGCGGCACAGGATGCCGATATCGACACCTATGTCTATCTGGATCAGGTTCAGCTATTGAAGTCCGTCGGCGCCACCGACGCCTACCTGCCAACCTATCGCGACTTGCATACCTCGGTGGAGGGCGATCTCAAGGGCTGGATCTGGGCCCTGCGCAGCCAACTCGCCAGCAGTAGCTTCATCCAGTGCCAGCTCGACAATCTGGCCTAAAATCGCCTCCCCGCCACCTGCCTCAAGGGCGGCCTCAAAGGCCACACCGCCGTGCTCCTCGCTGGCGGCCCGTCCCTGGACGACATCCTGCCCTGGGTTCGGCAACATCGTGATGACCTGCTGGTGGTGGCAGTTTCCCGCATCGCCCGGCGGCTGCTGGAGGACGGCGTACAACCCGACATCGTCTGCACCATCGACCCCACCCGCCTCAGTTTCGACGTCAGCCGCGAAATGCTGAATTTCGACCCGCAGCAGGTGCTGCTGGTCAACGCCTACCACACCTACCCGCCGCTGCTCTCGCAGTGGCGGGGCAACAGCCTGTTCCTCGGCCCGGCCTTTCCCTGGTCGAGCGAGGCGCAGGACGACAACCTGCCCGTCACCGGCCCCACGGTGTCCAACACCGCCATCGCCCTGCTCATGGAGATGGGCGTGGCGCAGATCATCTTTGCCGGCCTCGACCTCTGTACCCGTGCGGACGGCACCCGCTACGCCACTGGCAGCAACGAAAGCCAGGCGGGCCATTCCCTCGGCATGATCGGCCTGCGCGTACCCACCAATGCCGGCGGTATGAGCGACACCAGCGAAGATTTCATGCAGTCAATCCACGACATCGGCCGCCAGGCTGCCTCCGCCCGCGAGCAGGGCATACGCCTCATCAACCCCTCGCCCCACGCAGCGCGCATCGCCGGCATCGAATACATCCCGCTGCAAAAGATCGATCTGCCGCCCGCGCCGCAGGACGTACACCGGCAGATCACCGCCCTTCTGCCCACCAGTGACCGGCAGGCGCGCCTCGACCACGACCGGCAAAGCGAGTGTGAACTGCTGCGTGTCGAAAACCAGCTGCGCAAGATCCGCGCCCTGAGCCTGGACGCCCTGCGCTACAACGACGGCCTGTTCGGCCGCAACGGCATGACACAGAGCTTCAAGTACAAGCACAAGATGGACAAGGTGGAAAAACGCCTCAACCGTGACTTCCCGTTACTGAGCGAGCTGGTCAAGCGCTTCGGCATCCGCCAGTTCCTGCGCATCCTGCGCACCGACGAGCGGGAATGGAGTGACGAAGAGGTGGAAGCCACCGGCCGCACCTATTATGAGTCCTATCACGATGGCGCCGACCGCCTGCTCAGCCTGATAAAGGACGCCCTCGCCCGCCTGCGCTCGCGCATCGCCGAAGAGGACGAGCCCGTCGACCTCGACGCCCTCGCTGGCCAGTGGCGTGCGGACGAGGCGCCGGGCCGGGGACGCGTCTGGCGCCATCGCCACCCGCAGGCCACCCTGACGGCACAGGCGCAGGCCACCCTCGACCAGCTGGACACAGAATTCGACGCCCGTCTCAATGAGCAGGATACCCCACACATGGCCCGCTGCCGTCAGCAGGCCGGGCTGGAGAACGTGCCCAGCAAGGCCGCCCTGCTGTTCCGTCAGGGGGATCACGAGGGGCTGCGCAATCTGGCCGACGCGCTGGGCCAGATCGACAGCCCCGAAGCCAGCGAGCTGCACCACTTCACCCTCGGCCAGCTGGCCGAGAGCGAGGGCCGCGACGACGACGCCCTGCAGGCCTATCAACAGATCGGCGAAGGCCCCCTGCTGGAGGACGCCCTCAGCCGCATCAGCAGCCTGTGCCTGGCGCGCGATGATTTCGACAACGCCCGTCTGGCCTTTGACTGCCTGAGCCAGATATCACCCGGCTACCTGCCGCAATACGCCGAGCTGATGCGCATCACCGGGCGCATGGACGAGGCCGCCGAGCTGTACGCCCGCTATCTGCAACAGGTGCCGGAAGACCTTTCCACCATGCTGCGCCTGGGCCGCCTGTATCAGGAAAGCGGCATCATTGACGGCGCCCGCTGGGCCTTCGACCATGTGCTGGAACGCGACCCCGACAACCGCGCCGCACGCAGCCTGCGCGCAGCCCTGCCCACGGAGTGCCAGGCATGAACCTACACGGCAAGAAAATCCTCGTCACCGGCGCCGACGGTTTCATCGGCTCCCACCTCACCGAGGCCCTGATCCGCCGCGGCTGCGAGGTGCGCGCCTTCGTGTTTTACAACAGCTTCGGCCACTGGGGCTGGCTGGACGAATCGCCCGACGAGATCAAGCGCGAACTGGACGTGTTCGCCGGCGACGTGCGCGACCCCCACGGTGTGCGCACCGCCATGCAGGGCTGCGACGTGGTGCTGCACTTGGCCGCACTGATCGGCATCCCCTATTCCTACCACTCGCCCGACACCTACCTGGACACCAACATCAAGGGCACCCTCAACATCGTCCAGGCGGCCCGCGACTTAGCGTTAGAAAAGGTGGTACACACCTCCACCAGTGAGGTTTACGGCACCGCCCGATACGTGCCCATCGACGAAAAACATCCCCTGCAGGGCCAGTCACCCTACGCCGCCAGCAAGATCGGCGCCGACCAGATGGCGCTTTCCTTTTACCGATCTTTCGGGACCCCGGTCACCATCGCCCGCCCCTTCAACACCTTTGGCCCCCGCCAGTCGGCACGCGCCGTGATCCCCACCGTCATTACCCAGATCGCCAACGGCGAGCGCCGACTCAAACTGGGTGCCCTGCACCCCACGCGCGACTTCAACTACGTGAAGGACACCATCAACGGCTTCATCGCCATGGCTGAATCCGATGCCGTGCTGGGCGAAGAAGTAAACCTGGGCAGCAACCACGAGATCAGCATCGGCGACACGGTTCGGCTCATCGCCGAGGCCATGAATGCCGAAGTGGAGATCGAAACGGACGAACAACGTCTGCGCCCGGAAAAGAGCGAGGTGGAAAGGCTGTGGGCCGATAACGCCAAGGCTCGCGAATTACTCGGCTGGACACCCGAATACGGCAACCGTGGAGGTTTCAAGCACGCCCTGGCCGAGACCGCCGAGTGGTTTGGCGACCCCACCAACTTGGCATGCTACAAACACAGCATTTACAACATCTGAGCCTTGTCGATGGCTACAATGAAAAGATTTCCACGCAAAGACACAAAAATGAAAAGACCACAAAATACCGTAGGTTGGGGTAAGGAACGAACCTCAACATTCGCGGCAGATAAGGACGAAGTCGTTGGGGTTCGTTCCTCACCCCAACCGACACGACTGGCCGAAAATGTCCTCGCGATCCTACGCGAGCTGCTGCCCGAACGGCGCCCCATCGGCCTGCACGAGCCCCGTTTCGGCGACACCGAAAAGGCGCTGGTGATGGACTGCCTCGACACCGGCTGGGTATCCACTGCCGGCAAACATGTCGAGCAGTTCGAGCAGGAACTCAGCGAATACACCGACATTTCCCATGCCATCGCAACCGTCAACGGCACCAGTGCCCTGCACATCTGTCTGATCCTGGCGGGCGTGCGGCCCGATGACGAGGTGCTGATCCCTTCACTCACCTTTGTCGGCAGCGCCAACCCCATCACCTGGCTGGCTGCAACACCCCACTTTGTCGATTGCGAAGCGGAAACCCTTGGCGTCGATCCCGCGCGGCTGGAACGCCACCTCGAAGAAATCGCCGAAGTGCGCGGCGCCACCTGTTACAACCGCCGCACACACCGCCCTATTCGCGCCCTGATGGTGGTGCATGTGCTCGGCCACCCGGCGCGCATGGTGGAACTGGCGAAGCTCGCCAGACACTACCACCTCACCCTCATCGAAGACGCCGCCGAGGCCCTGGGCTCGTGGCGCGGCGGCCTGCACACCGGCAGCTGGGGGCAGCTGACGGCCGTGAGCTTCAACGGCAACAAGATCATCACCAGCGGAGGCGGAGGCGCCATTCTCACCAATGACCCCGACCTGGCCAGCCGCGCCCGCCATCTCAGCACCACGGCCAGAACGCCGCAGACCCGCTTCATCGAACACGACGCCATCGGCTACAACTACCGCCTGCCGAACCTCAACGCCGCCCTCGGCCGCGCCCAGCTCACGCGGCTGCCCGATCACCTGAAACGGAAACGCCGGCTGGCCGAGGCCTATGGCCAGGCCTTCGCCACCATCAACAACGTACAGTTCCAGTTGGAGCCGGAAGGCTGCCGCAACAATCACTGGGTCAACCTGCTGCTGCTCCCCGATGCCGAGCACCGCGACGTCCTGCTCGATGCCGCTGCCGAGGAGGGCATCCTGCTGCGCCCCTTCTGGACACCGCTGCACCAGCTGCCCATGTTTCACGACACCCCGCGCATGAACCTGCCTCAGACCCTGGAACTGTTCGCCTGCGGCGTATGCCTCCCGAGCAGTCCGGACCTCCCCTCTCGCGACGCGAACGCGTGCGGCCGGCCCAACACCCCCTGACCTCAAAACGGAGGATATCCCCATGTCAGACAGTGATCAGACCCTGAACGTGAACATCCTGGGAATGGGCACCATGGGCAGTCAGATCGGCGGCCTCCTGGCGCTTCTCGGCCACCGGGTCACCGCATGGAATCACGGCAACCTGGAAGAACGCCAGAAGAAGTGCCAGAAAACCCGGCGCCTGCTGGCAAGGAAGTTCGAGGACAGGGGGGGGAGATCCGTTATACCGACGACCTGCAGGAACTCTCTCCTGGCCTGACCATCGAGGTACTGGAAGAAAACCTGTTGACCAAGCAGCAGGTCGTCGGTCGCTTGCCCTACGACGTCGCCGAACACGGCCTGTTCAGCAACACCTCTTCCTATGGGCCCCGGGAAATCCATCCGGCCGCCGGTGGACTCCACTTCTTCAATCCCGTCCAGGCCCTCCGGCTGGTGGAATATCTGGCACCACCCCGACCCACAGAGGCGGGAGACCACCTTCGCGAGCAGCTGACCGAAAACGGCTTCACGCTCGTGGATGTAAAGGAGAATCGGGGTTATGTCGGAAACTTCCTGCTGTTTGCAGAAATCGCAGCGACCCTGAAACTCATTGACGAATACGGCTATACCCCGGATGCCATCGAAAAGGTCAACACCAGCATCGGACGAAACGCCAGCATCTTCTCCATCATCGACCTCATCGGCATCGATACCACCCTGCGGATCCTGCAAAACCTGCACGAGGAAGACCCGGGCATTCACGTCTCCCCCCTGTTGAACAAGGCCCTGAGCCAGGAAATCCTTGGCCGCAAGAACGGCACCAGCATCCTCGAGGTGATCAATGGATAACGACTATTCGATCATCGCCGCCAACGACCGGGAGACACTGCTCCGCCACCGTGAGGCGATCCTTGATCTGTTCTCCCTCTGCTTCGGCCGCGAGATGGACCCTGCCCTGTGGGAATGGGCCTATCAGCGCAATCCCTGTGGCGATGCCCGTGTCCACCTCGCCTACGCAGAGACGGCGCTCACCGGCCACTATGCTATGATCCCGCAGCGGTACCGGGAAGGTCACCGGCAACTCACCTTGGCGCTCTCCATGACCACCATGGTGCACCCGAAGCACCGCCGTGCTGGCCTGTTCAATCGGCTGGCGGAGGCGTGTTACGCCGAGGCCACGCACGACGGAGTGCAGGCTGTCCTGGGATTCCCCAACAACAAGTCGGCACCTGGGTTCCGCAAGCGCCTGCAGTGGCGGTGCCACGATGACTATCGCATGGTGAAGACTTCGGTCGAGGATGTGGAATCAACCTCTCCCTGCCGGGTCATCGACTACACGGAGTTTATGCAGCGGTTTCGTGATACCTGCGACCGGCTCATGCTGGATCTCGGAGAGGAGAAGCTGCTGGCATGGCGGCTGTCGAAACCAGGCGTCGAGTACACCCTGCTGGCGGACGACGCCGACGGACTGTTCATTGTCAAAATTCACGAGGACGCCCTGGACGTTGTCTTTTCCAGCGTCCCAGACCCGGTCAACCAGCTTGGCCCATTCGCCCGGAGCCACGGCTGCACGGCCCTGGTCTGCTTCGAAGACGCCGACCGCGGACCCCACCTCTGTGAACAGGAAACCATCCAGTACCGGTTCGGCTACCGGCCCCTGCAACAGACCGATGTCACCTTCCGGCCACAGCTGATCATGTCGGACGTGTTCTGATGCAGACCAGAATCCTCGCCTTTACGGGCATTCGCTCCGACTACGACCTGATGAGCGGCGTGTTCCGCGCCCTGCGCGACGACCCGCAGTTCGATATCTCCCTGATCGTCAGTGGCGCCCACCTCTCTCCCACCTATGGCTTGAGTGTGCGGAACATCGAGGCGGACGAGATCCCCATCCTCTGCCGGATCGAGTCGCTCCTCGATTCCAACAGCAGCTCCGGTCGCCTCAAGTCGGCCGCCATCCTGCTGCAGGGCTGCCTGCCGATAGTAGAGGCGCACGCCCCCGACCTGATTCTCTACGCAGGCGACCGTGAAGACGTCATCGTTGGCGCGCTCACCGGGGCCTATCTGCGCATCCCCACGGTCCACTTCTTCAGCGGAGACCACGCTTCCGACGCCAACGTGGACAACCCGGTGCGACATGCCGCCTCCAAGTTGTCCACCTTCCACTTCGTTACCCACCCCAGCCATGCCCAGAGACTCCAGCGCATGGGAGAGCCGCCGGAACGCATCAGAATCGTCGGCAACCCGGCGCTCGATCGCTTCGTCTCGACCCCGCCCATGACGCGGGAGGAATTGCTTGCCTCCTTGAGCAAGACCGAATGGCAGCGCTACGCGCTGATCATCTATCACCCGATCCTCGGCGAGGAAGAGCAGGCTGCCCGCCACTTCGAGCAGGTTCTGTCCGCTGTCGAGGAAAGCGGCCTGCCCGCCTTCGTCAACTATCCCAACGTCGATGCCGGCAGCCGGGAAATCATCGCCGCCATGGAGCGCTGGCAGGCACACGAAGGGTTCACCTTTTTCAAGAACCTCTCATCCGAGCAGTTCGTCAATCTCATGCGCCACGCCGAGGTTCTGGTCGGCAATTCCAGCGCCGGAATCCTCGAAGCTCCCCTCCTGCCACTGGCCGTGGTCAATGTCGGCAGTCGGCAGCGCGGCCGGCTGGCGGCGGACAACGTCATCTTTGTGGATCAGGATCCGGATGCCATCCGACAGGGCATAGAGCAGGCGCTTTCCGAGGAATTCCAGCAACGTCTCCGGCACGTCGTTTCTCCCTATGGACGGGGCGACTCGGTACAGAAGGTCATCAACGCCCTGCGCGACCTGCCGGCGCAGCAACTGCTGAACAAGACGGAGGATCCTCTGCAATGAACAGGCTACTCGTAGTCGCCCCCCACCCCGACGACGAAACCCTCGGCTGCGGCGGCACATTGCTGAGACTCTCGACACAGGGCGTCAGCCTGGGCTGGCTCGTCGTCACTGCCATGACAGAACAGTACGAGGCCTCAAGGCGGGAAGCCCGGGAGGAGACCATCACCCGGGTCGCCGCTGCCTATGGATTTGAACAGGTGTTCTCACCGGGCCTGCCCGCCGCCGCGCTCGACACCCTCCCCCGGAAGGAACTGCTCTCGGCCATCGGCGGCGCCATCAATGATTTCCAGCCTGACGCACTGCTGTTGCCCCATCGTGGTGACGTACACAGCGATCATCGCGTGGTATTTGATGCCTGCGCCGCCTACGGCAAATGGTTTCGCTACCCCTTCATTAAACGCATCATGAGTTACGAAACCCTGTCCGAGACCGACTTCGCCTTGCCCATCGGTAATAACGTCTTTCTGCCCAATGTGTATTACTACATCAGCGAACACCTGCAGCAGAAGCTGGACATCCTGGATCTCTACAGCGATGAATGCGGTGATTTCCCCTTTCCGCGCAGTGCCGAGGCAATCACCGCCCTGGCAAGGCTGCGCGGCAGCCAGTCCGGCTATCAGGCTGCCGAGGCATTCATGCTGTTGCGAGAGCGCAATGACTGACACGGTCATCAATGGCTTCTCTCTTCGCCGGATAAGCCGATGCGGACACTTCTATCGGCATTCCCGGACACGAACACCATGAGTCACAATATCCCACCCCGCATCCTCGGCCTGATCCCCGCACGTGGTGGCAGCAAGCGGCTGCCGCGAAAGAATGTGCTGCCCTTGGCTGGCAAGCCGCTGATCGCGTGGACCATCGAGGCTGCCCTGGGCTCGGCCTCGCTGAACAACGTGGTGGTTTCGACCGACGATGCGGAGATCCGTGAGGTCGCTCGCAACCACGGCGCCGAAGTGTTGGAACGCCCGGCGGCACTGGCCAGCGATACCGCCACCAGCCTCGAGGTGTTACTGCACACCCTGCGCACATTGGCCAGCCAGGGCGAACACTACGACCTCGTGGTCCTGCTGCAGCCCACCTCTCCGCTGCGCAGCAGTGCGGACATTGACCGCGCCATCGACCTGTTGCGGGAAAGACAGGCCGACGCGGTGATCAGCGTGTGCGAAACCGACCACCCGCCGAAATGGAGCAACACCCTGCCGGATGATCGGTCCATGGCCGGCTTTTATCGCCCCGGCGTGCGCGAGACGCGCTCGCAGGATCTGCCCAGGAGCTATCGGCTCAATGGCGCCATCTATATCTACAACTGCGAGCGCCTGCTGCGCAGCAAGAGCCTGGACATGGACGACAATTGCTACGCCTACGTGATGCCACGCGAGCGCTCCATCGACATCGACTTCGAGATCGCGCAGCTGTATTTGAATCGTTCGAATCAGGGAATCCTGCCATGAATGACTGGATTTACATCATCGCCGAGGCCGGCGTAAATCATAACGGCGATCTGGATCGCGCCCTGGCGATGGTGGATGCCGCCGCCGAGGCCGGTGCGGACGCGGTCAAGTTCCAGACCTTCGACCCGGCCGCACTGGTCACCAACAGCGCACCGCAGGCCGACTACCAGATCCGCAACGACGGTGATAGCGGCAGCCAGCTCGCCATGCTGCAACGCCTGGCGCTCGGCGATGACGACCACTTTCGCCTGCGCGAACACTGCCGGACGCGCGGCATCAAATTCCTATCCTCGCCCTTCGACGCCGACAGCGCCCGCTTCCTCATCGAGGACATGGCCCTGCCGCGGCTCAAACTGGGCTCCGGCGAGCTGACCAACGCCCCGCTGCTGCTGCAGATCGCCCGCAGCGGCCGGCCGCTGATCCTTTCCACCGGCATGGCCACCCTGGAGGAGACCCGTCAGGCCCTGGGGGTGCTGGCCTTCGGCTATCTGAATGAGCAGGCATCACCCTCGTCCTCCGCCTTCACCAAGGCCTTCGAGCACACCACCGGCTATGCCGTCTTGAGGAAAAAAGTCACCCTGCTGCACTGCACTAGCGAATACCCGGCGCCCTTTGTTGATGTGAACCTGCGCGCCATGGACACCCTGCGCAAGACCTTCGGCCTACCCGTGGGCTTCTCCGACCACACCCCCGGCACCGCCATGCCCATCGCTAGCGCCGCGCGCGGCGCCCGGGTGATCGAAAAACACTTCACCCTGGACCGCAACCTGCCCGGCCCCGACCACCGCGCCTCGCTGGAACCCGATGAACTGCACGCCATGGTGGAAGGCATCCGCCAGGTGGAGCAGGCCCTGGGCGACGGCCAGAAGCGCGTGGCGGACAGCGAACGGAAGAACCGCGCCATCGCGCGCAAGTCGCTGGTGGCCACACGCCCCATCCGCGCCGGCGAGACCTTCAGCGAGGACAACCTCACCGCCAAGCGGCCGGGCGACGGCCTCGCCCCCGTGCACTACTGGGCTCTGTTGGGCCGGCCGGCAGGGCGCGACT
>JAJRWE010000142.1 GCA_024276955.1 Gammaproteobacteria bacterium | reverse complement strand
TTAGCTGGCGGAATTCGCCCTGGATGCGTGCCAGCCCGGCCTCGTCCTCGGCCTCGAAGCGGATCACCAGACAGGGGGTGGTGTTGGAGGCGCGCACCAGGCCGAAGCCGTCGGTGAAGTCGGCGCGGATACCATCGATGGTGGTGATCTTGGCATCGGGGAAGCTCGCCGCCGCTTGCAATTTTTCCATCAGGGCGTGGTTCTCACCCTCGGCGGTATGCAGCTTCAGCTCCGGGGTGTTGACGCTGTCGGGCAGGGCATTGAATATCTCATCAGGCGGGCGGCCGTCGGCGGCGAGGATCTCCAGCAGGCGTGCTGCCGTATACAAGGCATCGTCAAAGCCGTACCAGCGCTCCTTGAAGAAGATATGGCCGCTCATCTCGCCGGCCAGCAGGTCGCCGGTCTCCTTGAGCTTGGCCTTGACGAAGGAGTGGCCGGTCTTCCACATCAGCGGCTTGCCACCGGCCTCCTCGATGACCCGCGCCAGGTGGCTGGTGCACTTGATGTCGTAGATGATCTCGGCGCCGGGATTGCGCGAAATCACGTCGCGCGCGTAGAGCATCATCTGCCGGTCGGCCCAGATCACCGCGCCACTGGAAGTAACCACGCCGAGACGGTCGCCATCGCCGTCGAAGGCCAGGCCAATATCGGCATCCTGCTCGCTGAGCGCCCGCTTCAGGTCTTCGAGGTTTTCCGGTTGGCTGGGGTCGGGGTGGTGATTGGGAAAATTGCCGTCGATTTCACAGAACAGCCCGGTGACGTCGCAACCCAGCGCCCGCAGCAAGCGCGGTGCGGCATCGCCAGCGACACCGTTGCCGCAGTCGATGATGACCTTCATGGGCCGCGCCAGCTTCACATCGTCGACGATGCGCTCGATGTATTGCGGCACCACGTCGGCGCTGTCGAAGCGGCCCTCGCCTTCAGTGAGATTGTCGGTCTCGATGCGCGTGCGCAGGGCCTGGATGTCGGGGCCTGCCAGGGTGGTGCCACCGATGACCATTTTCAGGCCATTGTAGTTGGGCGGATTGTGGCTGCCGGTGAGCATGATGCCGGAGCCGGTGCCCAGTGCGTAAGCGGCGTAATACAGCACCGGGGTCGGCACCATGCCGAGGTCGGTGACGTCACGCCCGGCCTCGCGCAGGCCGCGGATCAGGGCCTCGACCAGCTTCGGTCCGGACAGACGGCCGTCACGCGCCACATAAATGTGCTGCTCGCCGCGCGCCTCGGCCTCGGCGCCCAAGGCGCGGCCGATCCAGTACACGGCGTCGGTGGTCAGTGACTCGTCGACGATGCCGCGAATGTCGTAGGCTTTGAAGATGGAGGGGGCGATGGCGGGAGCGGTCATGGGCACGTCCTGTGGTAATGGGTACACGCAAAAGTGCGCGTAGGGTAGCAGTTTGCGGGGAGGCTGTTAATCGGCAGGGACTGTTTGCCACGGAGACACAGAGTGCACAGAGAAAAATATAATTAGCTCTGTGTTCTCTGTGCCTCCGTGGCAAACCGTTTTTCAGTTATGCCCGGTATGGCCAAAGCCGCCCTCACCACGGTCGCTCTGGTCGAAGGACTCGACGATCTCGAAGCTGGCCTGCACCACGGGCACGAACACCATCTGCGCGATGCGGTCACCGGGCTTGATGGTGAAGGCGTCGTTGCCGCGGTTCCAGCAGGAGACGAACAGCTGGCCCTGATAGTCGGAATCGATCAGCCCGGTGAGATTGCCCAGCACGATGCCGTGCTTGTGGCCGAGGCCGGAGCGCGGCAGCAGCACCGCCGCCAGACCGGGGTCGCCGATATGGATGGCGATGCCGGTGGGAATCAGCTGCGTTTCACCGGGCCGGATCTCCAGCGGGGCGTCAAGCGCCGCACGCAGATCCATGCCGGCGGAACCGTCGGTGGCGTAGTGGGGCAGCTCGATTTCTGCACCGATACGCGAATCAAGAATTTGCAGCTGGATTTGCTTCAGTGCTGGCGTCACTTAGTAATGTCCTTCGAAAAAAATCCCGGGTTTGTCCGGATATACAATGGTAAGCGTCAGTGGTGCTATAAAGCCGGTTTACATTTTATAATATCGGGTGAGATGGAAGGCGATTTTTTCGGCCGCTTCCTGCGTCGTGTATTTATCCTTCTCCAGCTGTATTCTCAGATAATCATCGCGTCCCTCTGGATACTCCAGATCGGTGACGATACTGCTCTCAATGATCCAGTTCCTGAACGCTTCCTTGTCCTCCAGGCTTAGGCCTGTCGGCTTTTCCGCGACTTCCGGCTGAGTGTCTTCCACCGCCTCGCCTGCCGTTTTCTCCCCCGGTGGCAACGGTTCTTCCGATGACAGAATCCACACCAGAACGAACAATGGGAGCAGTGCCGCCCAGCCGAGCATCCTCAACTGTTTCTTCTTTTCCATCAGTATTCCTCAAAGACAACTCAGATCAACTTTAGGGCACTTTTAACAATTGTTTGCAGAATCCACAAGCAATGAATTTAGAAGAGCCCTTTATTCAGACCTGAATCCGTCATGAAGTCACGGATTCAGGTCAGAGACAATCCCTGTCCTCCATATTTCAACCGTCGGAGCGACACTGCAGGTGGCGCCTATTTCCCGCTATCCGCCTTGCCGCCCACCGTCACGATGACCATTTTATCCGGATGTATGCGGCGCTGGAAGGCATCTTTGATATCGGCGACGGTCACCGCCTCCACCTTGGCATTAAAGGTGTCGAGATAATCCAACGGCAAGCCATAGAAACCGATCATGCCGATGTAATCGATGATCTTCTTGTTGCTGGAAATACGCAACGGGAAGCCGCCGGTGATATTCTTCTTTGCCGCCTCCAGCTCTTCCGCGCTGGAACCTTCGGTGACGAAGGTCGCCAGGGTCTCGCGCATCACGGCAAGGGTTTCGCCGGCTGAGGCGTTGCGGGTCTGTGCACCGAGGGTATAAGGGCCCTTCTTGCGCATGGGGCGGAAGTAGCTGTAGGAACTGTAGGCTAGGCCGCGTTTTTCGCGGATCTCCTTCGACAGGCGCGCCACCAGGCCACTGCCACCGAGGATGTGGTTACCCACGTATAGCGGGAAGTAGTCGGGGTCACCGCGTTTCATGCCCGCAGCACCGAGGAGAATGTGGGTCTGCATGGAGGGGTGTTCGATGTTGATCTCCACGGCCTCCGCCAGATCCTTCACTGCCGGCAATTCCGCCGCAGGCTTGCCCGCCGGCAGCTTGCCGATAATGCGCTCGGCGAGGGTCTCTGCCGCAGCACGGTCGAGATTACCGACGATGGCAATCACTGCATTGCGACCGACGTAATACTGTTGGTAGAAGGCGCGCAGCTTTTCGGCCGTCAGGGCCTTCACCGTCTTCTCTGTGCCGGAGGGCTGACCGGCGTAGGGATGGGTGCCGTACACGGCCTTGTAGAAGGCCTCATCGGCCAGCGCGCCAGGGGATTGTTTGCGCTGCTGCAGGCCGATCAGCATACGACTGCGCTCGCGTTTGAAGGCGTCCTTGGGGAATTCCGGCTGGCTGATGATGGCCGTCAGGGTCTCCAGTGCGGGCTCCAGATACTGTTCATCCGACAGGCTGCGCAGGCCAATGGTGGCCATATCACGGTGTGCGCTGTTGCTGAAGCGTGCGCCAACGGACTCAAAGCGCTCGGAAATCCGGTTGGCGTCCAGTCCACCCGCGCCTTCGCTCAGCAGGGCATTGGTGAGCAGGGCGACGCCGCCATCGACGCCATCGCGCGCGGCGCCGGCATCAAAGGTCACCCGCAGGTCAATCATCGGCAGCTCAGGGGCGGGCACAAAGTATACGCGTGCGCCGTTGCCGGTGGTCCAGTGCTGAATCTGCACCCCGGCAAAGGCCGCAGTGCCGCCCAGCAGAGCCGTTATTGATACAAAAAACAAGACAAAAAACTTAGTGCGCATGCTGGCCTCCATGGGCGGCAGGGGGAGTACTGGTCATTGCTTGCGGTTCCAGGACGGCAACCGTCAACCGGTCTTCGCTGAGATACTTGTTGGCCACCTCGCGGATCTGCTCCGGGGTCACGGCCTTGAGGCGGTCCATGTATTCATCCATCAGACGCCAGTCCAGCCCCACCGTTTCCAGGGTGCCGATCTGCATCGCCTGATAGAAGATGGAGTCTTTTTCATACACCTTGGAGGCCAGCACCTGGGCCTTGATACGATCCAGCTCGTCCTGTGTGACCAGCTCGGTCTTGAAGCGGTCGATCTCGGCACGGATGGCCTTTTCCAACTCCTCGATGCTGACGTCTTTGGACGGCGTGCCACTGATTACCAGCATGCTACCGAGACGAGAGTGCAGATCATAGCCGGCACCAACGCTGGCGGCGATCTGCTGGCCGCGAATCAGGTTGCGGGTGAAGCGCGCGCTCTCGCCACCGTCCAGCACACCGGCCAGCATATCGATGGCATAGGGCTCCCAGTCAGTCTCCGCGGTTTTGATCACCGGCGTCTTGTAACCCATGATGATGAATGGCAACTGCGCAGGGGCCTTTACTATGATACGGCGGATACCACGCTGTTCAATCTCGCGCTGTGGCTTCACCGTGGGTACCGGGCGCGACTTGACCGGGCCGAAATGCTTTTTCGCCAGCTCGACCACCTGCTGCGGATCCACATCGCCGGCCACCACCAGGGTGGCATTGTTGGGCGCATACCAGTGCTGATACCACTGCTGCAGATCGTCGATGGTGAGATTGTCGAGGTCATCCATCCAGCCGATGATGGGATTGTGGTAGGGGCTGGTGACGAAGGCGGCGGCCTTGAACTGCTCGTAGGTCAGCGACTGCGGTTTGTCTTCGGTGCGCATGCGGCGTTCTTCCATCACCACCAGCACCTCTTTTTTTATCTCCTCGGGATTGAGCAGCAGGTTTTGCATACGATCCGCCTCCAGCTCAAAGCTGATGGCCAGGCGGCTCTTTTCCAGTTGTTGGAAATAGGCGGTGTAGTCCTGCCCGGTAAAGGCGTTCTCGCGCCCGCCATTGGCGGCGATGATGCGCGAGAACTCATTCGGTCCGTGCTTTTTCGTGCCCTTGAACATCATGTGCTCCAATACGTGCGAGGCGCCGGTAATGCCGCCGTACTCGTAGCTGGAGCCGACCTTGTACCAGATTTGCGAGACCACCACCGGGGCACGATGGTCTTCCTTGATGACAATCTTCATACCGTTGTTGAGCTGGTATTCGTGCACCCCGTTGGCAGAAGAAATCGGCGTTGCCGTGATCTCTTCAACGGCGGGGGGCTCGGCAACGGGACTGGTAACGGGCTGTGTGGCACAGCCCGCAAGCGTGACGGCGGACACGGCCGCCACGACAAATGCGGCAGTTCGGATCTTCAACAATCGTTTCATTGTAATCCCTGTGCTTGATGGGGCTCGGATTGATTCGTGGCTGACGATGGTCGGCCGCGAGTGGTAGCATAGTCTACTTGAGAGGGCTTCTATTAATCCATGGACGATCAATCTGAAACACCCAGAATTAGTAGAAGGCCCTAAATTAATCGTTCCCGGCAAACCACAAAGCCGGCAAACCGAAAACTGTGACCCTGCCGCCCATGTTTGGTTTCATCAAAAAGAACAAGCCGACGCCGGAATCCACGGATTCTGCCGTCGAGAACGCCCCCGTAACCCCCGAGGCTGAAGGGCCTGACGAGAGCACCGCTGTGCCGTCATCGGCCGTGCCACCGGAAAAGGAAAGCAAGGGCGGCCTGTTCTCCCGCCTCGCCCAGGGCCTGAAGCGCACCCGCAGCGGCATCACCGAGGGCGTCGCCAGCCTGGTGCTGGGCAGGAAGGCCATTGACGACGATGTGCTGGAAGAGATCGAGACCCTGCTGCTGACCAGCGATGTGGGCATCGAGGCCACCCAGGAGATCGTTACCGACCTCACCCAGCGCGTGTCGCGCAAGCAGCTGAAGGACGCCGACGCCCTGTTCGATGCCCTGCGCGAGAACATGCTGCACATCCTCAAACCCGTGGCCCAGCGGCTGGTGGCCGAGACCGATCAGCCGCCCTTCGTGATCCTCATGGTCGGCATCAACGGCGCCGGCAAGACCACCACCATCGGCAAGCTGGCCAAGCGTTTCCAGAACGAGGGCAAGAGCGTGATGCTGGCCGCTGGTGACACCTTCCGCGCCGCCGCCGTGGAGCAGTTGCAGGAATGGGGACGCCGCAACGAGGTTCCGGTGGTCGCCCAGCACAGCGGCGCCGACTCCGCCTCGGTGATCTTCGATGCCCTGCAATCGGCCAAATCCAAGGGCGTCGATGTGCTCATCGCCGACACCGCCGGGCGCCTGCACACCCAGGCTAATCTCATGGAGGAGCTGAAAAAGGTGCGCCGCGTGATCACCAAGCTGGACGAGAATGCCCCGCACGAGGTGATGCTGGTGCTGGACGCCAGCATCGGTCAGAACGCCGTGGTACAGGCCGAAGAATTCCGTGAGGCCGTCGGCGTCTCCGGCATCGCCATGACCAAGCTCGACGGCACCGCCAAGGGCGGCGTGATCTTTGCCGTTGCCAAGCGCCTCGGCCTGCCGATCCGCTTCATCGGCGTCGGCGAGGGCATCGACGACCTGAGACCCTTCGACGCCGGCGAATTCGTTGATGCTTTGCTGGCGAGGGAGGTTAAGTAGTTTGAGTCGATACCGCGTTTTCAACGCAAAGACGCAAAGGCGCAAAGGACGCAAAGTTTTTGGAAAGTGGACTCCGTGGCAGCATCGTGCTCAGAAATATGACGGTGTTTTGGCCGTAGACAGGTTGGCCTTCAAAGAATTCTTTTCTTTGCGCCCTTCGCGTCTTTGCGCCTTTGCGTTGGATTTTACGTTGTAAATGGGCTGCAAATGATCCAGTTCGATAACGTCAGCAAGCGCTACCCCGGCGGCCACGAGGCCCTGTCCGGGGTCAGCTTCCACATCGAGCCAGGCGAGATGGCCTTCCTCACCGGCCACTCCGGCGCGGGCAAGAGCAGTCTGCTGAAGCTCATCGCACTCATCGAACGCAGCAGCCGCGGGCAGGTGTTTGTCGATGGACAAAACCTGTCGCGGCTGAAGGGCCGCCACATTCCCCATCTGCGGCGCAAGATCGGCATCGTCTTCCAGAGCCACAACCTGCTCTTTGACCGCACCGTGTTCGACAACGTGGCCCTGCCGCTGATCATTGCCGGCTACCACCAGAGCGAGGTGGGCCGCCGGGTGCGCGCGGCGCTGGACAAGGTGGGCCTGCTGAACCGCGACAAGGCCTACCCCATCACCCTCTCCGGCGGTGAGCAGCAACGTGTCGGCATCGCCCGCGCGGTGGTCAACCGTCCACCGCTGCTGCTGGCCGACGAGCCCACCGGCAATCTCGACCCGGAACTGTCACGCGAGATCATGGGCCTGTTCGAGGAATTCAACCGCGTCGGCGTGTCGGTACTCATCGCCACCCACGATCATGACCTCATCTCGCGCCTCGATCACCGCCTGCTGACCCTCAGCGGTGGCCGCCTCGCCCGCGACGGGCGCACGGACGAACTGGCGGCGTCGGCATGAAACGCAATACTCGCAAGCCCCGCGCCCGCGCCGTCGAAATGGAAACGCGCAGCAGGCCTGCGCAGAAACCGCGGGGCAAGATCAACGCCTACTTCACTCACCACCTGTGGGTGCTGGTGTCCTCTCTCGGCCAGCTGTGGCGCACGCCCTTTTCCACCCTGATGACAACGGCGGTGATCGGCATTGCTCTGGCCCTGCCCGCCGGGCTGCACGTGTTGCTGAGCAATGTGCAGCAGCTCTCCTCGGGTTGGGAGGATTCGGCGCAGGTGTCGCTGTTTATCAAGCAGGGCGTGCCGGAGAAGCGCATCCAGTCGCTGGCGGAGAAACTGCGCGATTGGGACGGCGTGGCCGAGGTGCGCTACATCTCCCGTGAGCAGGCACTGGCCGAATTCCGCGAGCTGTCCGGTTTCGGCGATGCCCTGGACTCGCTGGCGGAAAATCCCCTGCCCGCCGTGCTGGTACTGCGTCCCACCCTGACGCAGGCGGAACCGGTGCCGATGGAGCAACTGCTGGAGCGCCTGCGCCGGCTCGATGCCGTGGATCAGGCGCAGCTGGACATGGAGTGGGTTCGCCGCCTCAATGGCATTATCGAAGTCGGCAAGCGCGGCGCCCTGCTGCTCGGCGCGCTGCTGGCCATGGCCATCCTGCTGGTGGTGGGCAACACCATCCGCCTGACCATCTATGCCCGCCGCGAAGAGATCATCATCACCAAGCTGATCGGCGCCACCAATGCCTTCATCCGCCGCCCCTTTCTCTATACCGGTTTCTGGTATGGGCTGATGGGCGCCATCGTTGCCTGGCTGTTGGTAACCGTTTTCCTTGGTCTGCTCAGCATCCCAGTGAGTCAGCTATCCTCCCTCTACGACAGCCAGTTCCGGCTCGGCGGACTGGCCTTCATTACCAGTCTTTCCTTACTCCTATCGGGCGTATTCCTCGGTCTTGTCGGTTCTTGGCTGGCGGTCGGCCGGCACCTGCAAGCCATTGAGCCTACATGAGTATTTTTGTCTCGTCTGACAGACCACACTCCCCTTATTCGACATAAAAAAATTCAATATTAGGGAACTATGATTTCTTTTGGCACTCGTACGGTTTGACTGCTAGACTTCTCGGTGAAAAGGGAAGCCGAGGGTCGTTAAATCGCGATATTGGGAGGATTAGCCATGAACAAAAGTCTGACAGTTGATCTTGCTGTCCCCAGTGGAAGTCTGGAGGCCTATGTACAGGCCGCCAGCCAGATTCCTATGCTGGGTGCTGAAGAAGAGCGCGAACTCGCCACTCGCCTGCGGGAAGGGGGCGACCTCAATGCCGCCCGCCAGTTGGTGCTCTCCCATCTTCGTTTCGTCATCCATGTGGCGCGCGGCTACAGCGGCTACGGTCTGCCCCAGGCGGATCTGATCCAGGAGGGCAACATCGGCCTGATGAAGGCGGTGAAGCGTTTCGATCCGAGCGTCAACGTGCGCCTGGTGTCCTTTGCGGTGCACTGGATTCGCGCCGAGATCCACGAATACATCCTGCGCAACTGGCGCATCGTCAAGCTGGCCACCACCAAGGCCCAGCGCAAGCTGTTCTTTAACCTGCGCAAGAACAAGAAGCGCCTGGGCTGGTTTTCGCACAAGGAAGTCGAGGCCGTGGCCAAGGAGCTGGATGTGCCCGCGGGCACCGTGCTGGAAATGGAAAAGCGCATGAGTGCGTACGATGCCTCCTTTGACGGTTATGGAGACGCCGACGACGACAGCGACTTCAGTCCTTCGCCCGCGGGCTATCTGCGTGATACCCGCATGGAACCCTCCAGCGTGCTGGAGGCCGAAGACTGGGAGGCCCACAACCACCAGCGCCTGAGCCTGGTGCTCGACGGCCTCGACGAGCGCAGCCGCGACATCGTGCAGAGCCGCTGGCTGTCGGAGAAGAAGGCCACCCTGCACGAGCTGGCCGACAAGTACGGCATCTCCGCCGAGCGCATCCGTCAGTTGGAGAAAAACGCCATGAAGAAGATGAAGGGCGCATTAGCGGCCTGAGTCTTGCCAGCCCCTCCGCCAAAAGGCCGCATTTGCGGCCTTTTGCATACTGGCCGCTAATAAAGTGTGAACTATCATTCAAATCTGCCGCTAAATAGGCAAGCGGAAATTGATGTAGCATTACCGGGACAGTTTTCCGGTCAAACACGTTTGCATGATCACCAGGACAGCACTGTCCTGACGCTCATATATACAAACTTTCGAAAGGACCCAGAAATGAAGAATACTTTGATGACAGGCTCCCTGTTTGGGCTGATTGGCGGCATGGCGCTGACCCTTGCCGGTTGTGGCGCAAGTACGACGGATGATGGGGTTTCGCTCGTCGACAAGGTCAGCATACCGAGCACACCTACCGCTATTTCAGTGGGTAACCAGAATACGGTTGTTGCCGAAACCTCTGACGGCATCGATGGAGCGCTAACCACCAGCTCAGTAAGCCCTGTCGGCGTCTCTCTGCAAGACCAGGGTACACCAAGATTCAGCCTCTTTGACTTTGCCACGGGTAGGCTGCTTGAGACGGTGCAGCAGGGGCTTGCACAGCAGCAGAACCTGCCCGCAGCCATCACCCAGTCCATACCTTGTGACTCAGGCTCGATGAGCCTGACTATCAATCTCGCTGATTTGACAGGATCAACCCTGCGGGCCGGGGATTCCTTTTCCGTAAGCTTCAATAACTGCAAGGACAATATGAGCGGTTCCACCGCCAACGGCAGCATGAGCGCGACGGTCGTCTCGGGATCGCTGGAGACTGACTGCGACATGGACATGTATGGCACCTGCAGCGATTTTTCCTTGGGCATGAGTTTCAACGATCTGCAGATTACCGAAATGGGTGTAACAAACTTGGTCGATGGGGGCTTCAATCTGACCTACACCCGCGCGACCAACACCAATACCATCAGTGGCGACGATCTCTACATGTACTCCGGCACCGGCCAAGGTGTGCGCATGAGCAACTTCAACATCGCCAGCAGCCTGAGCGGCCGTAGCGAAACCACCACCATCAACATGACGCTGGCCAGTACCCGCATTAATGGTTCGGTGCAGATTCGGAGTACGACCCCTCTGGTCACCACTAATGTTGACACGGATGACTACCCGTCTTCCGGTGTGCTGCAGATCACCGGCGCCAATTCCACGCTGACGGTCACTGCACTAGACGCAACCAGTGTTCAACTTGAGCTGGATGCAGACAATGATGGTACGATTGATTACACAGACAGCCCTGTCAGCTGGACGACCATTGAAGCGGCCAACTAAGTCTGCACAATCGACCGCAGCCAGCGCGGCATACTTGGAACGAAAGGCGCGATCATCGCGCCTTTCATTTATCTGCGCCCACCAGGGCCAAGCCGCCGCCATGAAACTGACAGCTGCCGCAGCTTTCTTTTGTCTTTTCGTCATCCCAGACCTGGCCGCGGCTGGCGATGAGCGGCGAGCCAGCCAGATCTGGCTGGGCCTGTCGGTCATGGATTTTCAGTACAAGGAGTTTTCTAATCAGGATGAGTTACTCAACCGCGAGGACGGTCTTGTCCCTGGGCTTCGCTTTGCCCTGGCCTCGCCAGCCGGGAGCCTGCTAATCGGTCTCGAGGCGACCTATCAGACCGGCAGCGTCGACTACGACGGCCAGCTGCAAGATGGCACCCCGCACAAGACGCGGACCGACGAGACCTTCTTCGATGCCAGCTTCACCCTCGGCCGGCAGGTCCACGCAAGAAGCAAAATCCATCTGGGTGCCGGTTACCACCAGTGGGATCGCGACATCCAGCCCTCGGGCCGCGGTTCCGGGCTGTTCGAGCGCTACGCCTGGATTTATGTCTTGCTGGGTGGCGAGCAGTTACTGTGGCAAAACGGCAAACACCAGTTCAGCCTGAATGCCCAGGCCACCTACCCTGTCAATCCAACCATGACCTTAAACTTCACCGGTAGTGGCAATGTGAGCCTGGACCTCGGCTCACAACCCGGCTTTCGACTGCAGGCCCCTTGGCGCATACGCTTCGCCAACGGCCGCCAGCTGGAGGTGGCGCCTTACTACGAATACTGGCAGCTTGGCCGCAGTCCGGATGTCAGGGTGGGTACCTGGATCATCCGCGAACCCCGCAGCGAGACGGGAAATCTTGGTGTCACCCTTTCCGTCAGCCTTTGAGGCCACGCACAAAAAAGGCACGGACATGATGCCCGTGCCCCTTCAGCCTGTCGGTCACCTGCTTTATCGGGTATAGAATTTCTGGCGGAACTTCACCGAGAAAGGCTTGCCGCCGTCTTTAGGGGCGATCTTGATGTCGAAGGCCAGCATCTCGCCTGCTGTGACGTGAAACACGCTGATGTAATAGACCGCGTCACCCTCATCGATCTCACGCACCTTGAAGTCCCGCAGCTGGCCGGTCAGATTGCTGGCGCTGGCCTTGATCTTGGCGCGCACCGGCGTACCGATGGGCGACACACCATGATTATCCTTCATGACCGAAATGGTAAACATACCGCGGTTTTTACTCCGGGTAATATTGTAGGCCTTAGCCATGTTTGGCTGTAGCGTATCGGTATTAAAGGCGCTGAAGTGCACCGTATATTCGCCCACCTTGATGGGTGTCGCAGCTTGGGCGCCCAGCGTAAAAAACGCAAACAGCAACCCAGCAGCGAACTGATTAATTGTTTTGATTGTCATTTATTTCCCCTCCAGTTCGTATTCCGCATAAACGCCCTCAAGTTGACACCTTCTGGAAATTACACGGCCATGTCAAGGTATCGGCATACTGCTGGGCAGAACTCTATTGTCCACTCCGTTAGCCAGCAATCCGCAAAGACGCTACTAAACAGTTGTTGAAAAAGGCATCCGGCCTTTAATCCAATACACGTTTTCAGCATGCGAAAAGCAAAATCGCGACTTCTGCTTTTCATCCGTCGGCCAGGCAAAGGCTATATACTGGCTATAACGTCCTGAAGAACCAATATATTTAGGCAGCAATTCCCGCTGCTGGTATCTCCCAAGCTTTTTTTGTAGAATTACGCGGCTACGCAATCCCCTAGGAGCTACACGATGGCACGAGTCACCATTGAAGACTGTCTGGACAACGTCGACAACCGCTTTGAGCTGGTTCTACTGGCCAGCAAGCGCGCCCGTCAGTTGGCTGCCGGGAAAGAGCCGCTGGTCGACTGGGAAAACGACAAGCCCACCGTCGTCGCCCTGCGCGAGATCAGCGAAGGCTTGATTACCAACAAGATTCTCGACGAAGTGGCGGCGCAGGAACATGCGCAGGAATCCATCGTCAGTGAAGAAGAGGTGCAGGAGTCCCTGTAAACCACCGCATTGTCTTTCCCCGGGGGCCCGGTGTTTTTAATCCACGACCTGTGCAAGCTTCTCGAAGCTTACCTCGAAACTGACCAGGTCAAGGAAGTCTACCGGGCCTACCTGTTTGGCGCCGAGGCCCACGATGGCCAGACGCGCATGTCTGGCGAACCCTATATCTACCATCCGCTCGCCGTGGCCAAAATCCTGGCCGAGATGCGTATGGACGCCAATACCCTCATCGCCGCCATCCTGCACGATGTCATCGAAGACACCGGCATCGGCAAGGACGAGATCGCCCGCGAATTCGGCGAGGAAGTCGCTGAGCTGGTCGACGGCGTCACCAAGCTGACCCAGGTCAAGTTCGGCAGCAAGGCCGAGGCACAGGCGGAGAACTTCCGCAAGATGATCCTCGCCATGGTGAAGGACATCCGCGTGATCCTCATCAAGCTGGCCGACCGTCTGCACAATATGCGCACCCTGGGTGTGATGCGTGCCGACAAGCAGCGCCGCATCGCCCTCGAAACCCTGGAAATCTACGCACCGGTCGCCAAGCGCCTGGGCATGCAGAGCATCAACCTGGAGCTGGAAGACCTCGGTTTCCGCGCCCACTATCCGATGCGCTATCGGGTGCTGCAAAACGCGCTCAAAAAGATGCGTGGTAATCGCAAGGAGGTGGTCGAAAAGATCCGCCTGTCACTGGAGGAACGCCTGCGCCAGGAAGGCATCGAGGCCCCGGTGGAGGGACGCGAAAAACACCTTTACAGTATCTATGACAAGATGCGTAACAAGGGCCTCAGCTTCGAGGATGTCTCGGACGTATACGGATTCCGCATTGTCGTCGACAAGGTAGACACCTGTTACCGTGTGCTGGGCGTGGTGCACAATATCTATAAACCCATGCCCGGGCGCTTCAAGGACTACATCGCCATCCCCAAGGCCAATGGCTATCAATCACTGCATACGGTGTTATTCGGCCCCTATGGCGGCCCCATCGAGGTACAGATCCGCACCAAGGACATGGAGCGTGTGGCGCAGGCCGGCATCGCCGCGCACTGGATGTACAAGACCGGCTCGGCCACCCCGAGCCATGCTACCGAATGGCTCAAGGGCCTGCTCGAAATGCAGAAATATGCCGGCAACTCGCAGGAGTTTCTGGATAACGTCAAGATTGACCTGTTCCCGGATGAGGTCTACATCTTCACGCCCGATGGCGACATCCTCAACATCCTGCGCGGCGCCACGGTGGTCGATCTGGCCTACGCCATCCACACCGATCTGGGCAACACCTGCGTCGCCGCCAAGATCGATCGCCATCTCGCCCCCCTGCGCAGCACGCTCAGTAACGGCCAGACCGTCGAAATTATTACCGCCCCCGGCGCCCGGCCCAATCCCGTGTGGCTGGACTTCGTGATTACCGGCAAGGCACGGTCCAACATTCGTCACTATCTCAAACAGCTGAAGCGTGAAGAGGCGCTGGAGCTGGGCAAGCGCATGCTGGGCAAGGCCCTGGCGGCGTTGTCTCTGGAAATGCGGGACGCCCCCAAAGAGGCATTGGATGCACTGCTCAAGCAGCTGAAGCTCGAAACCCTGGACGACCTGCTAGAAGACATCAGCCTGGGCAAGCGCATCGCCGCCCTGGTGGCCCGCCAGCTGGCCGATATCATCGAACGGCGCGAAGCCGCTGTGACCGGCCCGAAAAAAAGGAAAAAGGGCGTGCTCAGTCGCTACACCCCCAGATGGCTGAAAGGCGGGCAGGGGCCCCGCGCCACCGCGCGCCCGCTGGCCATTCGCGGCACCGAAGGCTCGGTGGTAACCTACGCCAAGTGCTGTCGGCCCATCCCCGGCGACTCCATCCTCGGCTTCGTCAGCACCGGCCGCGGCATCGTTATCCACACCCGTAGCTGCAAGAACGTGCGTGAATTCCGCAATAATCCGGAACGCTGGATCGACGTGCAGTGGGAGCCGGACATAAAAAACACCTTCTCGGTGGACGTCCGCGTCGACACCGCCAATCAGCGCGGCGTGCTGGCCACCGTGGCCTCGGTTATCGCCGAGCAGGGCTCCAATATCGAGAACGTCTCCATCGACGAACGCGATGGCCTGTACTCATCCATGATCTTTACCATCAGCGTGCGGGATCGCGTGCATCTGGCGCAGATCATCCGGCGCGTCCGCGCCATCGACAGTGTCGCGCGCATCACACGTTCAAAATAACGTATCGGAAAAGTGACGCAGATTCAGGCAGCTGCAAAAAACAACAGAAAGGGGAAACCGGCATGGCCAAACGAGAAATCATCCAGACAGACAAGGCGCCCGCCGCCATCGGCACCTATTCGCAGGCCGTCAAAACCGGCAACACCGTGTACCTGTCAGGGCAAATTCCACTGCAGCCCGAAACCATGGAACTGGTCGAAGGCGATATAGGAATGCAGATCCGGCGTGTATTCGACAATCTGCAGGCCGTGGCGGAGACCGCCGGCGGCAGTCTGGCCGACATCGCCAAACTCAATATCTACCTCACCGACCTATCACACTTTGCGCGGGTCAATGAGATTATGGCCAGCTATTTCCAGCAACCCTATCCGGCACGCGCCGCGGTGGGTGTCGCCGCCCTGCCCAAGGGCGCCCAGGTGGAAATGGACGCCATCATGGAACTGGGTGGCTGACACTGCCCGTGCCGCAACGCGAGCAAACAACAATTAGTTGTTCTTGGCGCCCTGATTGATCCACTTGGCAATAATGTCCGTCTCTTCCTTGGTGAGCGGCGGGCGATCACCATGCGGCATGTTGATGGACGGATCGGCGCGGCCCTCGATCAGAATGGAAATGGTGCTGGAGGTGCTATCCCCGGGACGCACGATGGCACCAAACTTGGTGCCCTTCATGGTGCCCTCATAACTGCTTAAATCCAGGCCACTGGCCACCTCACCCACGCCGCCCGGCATATGGCACTCGCTGCAATGTTGCTGCAACACGGGCATCACATCCTTACTGAAACTCACCGGCAGTTCCGCCGGTTCCTGGCTACAACCCGCCAGCAATACAACACTCGCCGCTGCAGCCGTGCGAATTAAAGTGGTCTTGCTTACCTTGATCATTTCATTCTCCATTGCGTGAAATTATAGTCTGACGATAACGCCCAGGACTGGCAAATTTATATATGTGCACATAGTAAAATTCTTTTCTGCGCAGGTGAAATATTTCATAAAACATAAATGTATTAGGTTATACTCATATACTAGGTGCGAAACCCCTTAAAGCCAACCAAAATATATTCTGACATAGATACCCTTCTATGAAGCGCACTCCCCAGCCCTGCCTGGCAAGGCGCGGATAACGCCACAAAAAATTCATCCCCGAGAGACGATAAACATGTTTGCAAAAGAGCACTGCAGCCATTTCCAGATGCTGCCCATCGGCATGCGGATACTGTTCAGTGGCACCCTGATAGTCCTCGGCACGGGCTATCTGTTTGCCATGATCTACATCTTTGAATCCCATGCCGGTCGAGATGGCGATCCCGGTCTTTCCGTTGACGACCTCATTATTGCCTACAGCGGCAGCAAGTCGGATACCAAACTTGAATCCGCTCTCAAGGGTCCCATGGCCAACATGCTGCCGCCCGAGGAAAACCACAAAATCGTTGCCTGGGTACGGCGCGGTGCGGCAGAGGCCGACTTCAAGTCGTCGGGTGTCGAAGGTATCGTCGAGCGCCGTTGTCTGATCTGTCACAATGGCTCTAACCCGCACATCCCCGACCTCACCGGCTTCGAGGGTATCAGTAAGATGGCCGAGGCCGATACCGGCATGGACATATTCACCCTGGTGCGTGTGTCCCACATTCACCTGTTCGGCATCACCTTTATCTTTTTTATTGTCGGCTCGATCTTCTGTCACTCATACATCCGCCCTCAATGGATCAAGTGTCTCATGCTGATCACACCCTTTGTCGCCATCCTGTTGGATATCGGTTCCTGGTATCTCACCAAAGTGTATCCGCCCTTCGCCTGGGTGGTGATGATCAGTGGCGCCTTCATGGGTGCCGCCTTTGCCTTCATGTGGGTAACATCCATGTACCAGATGTGGCTCTACCGCCTGCCGCCGGAGTTGATCGAGAACAAAGGCCGGGTTTCCTGATCCCGGACAATATCGCCTCTCTGTGAAAGTGCGGAGAGGCAATGCCTTCAGCTGCCAGACATCTTTCCTCCGCTAGACTCGAGGGTTTTTTAACCTCAATAGACAGCAAGATTTGGCAGGAGTAGCGTTGACATGAAGAGATCACTGGCAGTCACTAGCGCAATTCTGAGCTACGGTCTCGCCACGGTTGCCTTGGCGGCCGGCGATATCCAGGCAGGCAAGACAAAGAGCGCCGCCTGTATTGCCTGCCATGGCAAGTGGGGCATCAGCAGCACGCCCGACTACCCCAATATCGCCGGACAGACTGAACTCTATCTGGTTAAATCCCTGCATGAGTTTCGCTCCGGCCTGCGCAAGGATCCCAGTATGAACCGCCTCGCCGAGGGGCTCAGCGACACCGATATCGCCGATCTCTCCGCCTATTACGCCAGCCTGCGCCGCTAACACGCATCACCCGCCACAGCACTCGGCATTGCGCGCGGCCCCGCAGCCTGTAAAATTGCCGCACACCCATTGCCGGCCTGAATCGCGCGTGACTCCAACCCCCGCCCCCCTTGATGCCGCACCCCTGACACGGCTCAAAGGGGCGGGCCCCGACATGGCTCAGCGTCTCGCCCGCCTGGGCCTGCATACACTGCAGGACCTGCTCTTCCATTTGCCCCTGCGCTATCAGGACCGCACCCGCATCGCAGCCATCGGCAGCCTGCACCCCGGCAACGAGGTCAGCATCCGCGGCGAGGTGCAGCTCACCGACATCAAGCTTGGCCGTCGCCGCATGTTGCTATCGCGCATCGCCGACGGCAGCGGCGCCATCACCCTGCGTTTTTTTTACTTCAGCGCCGCGCAGCGGGCCGGCCTCGCCCGCGGCAGTTGGGTGCAATGCTTTGGTGAAGTCCGCAGTGGTCCCAGCGGTCTGGAGATGGTGCACCCGGAATACCGCCTCATTGACCCCGCTGCCGACGGCCCCCAGCAGGAAACCCTGACGCCCGTTTATCCCACCACCGAGGGACTGCGTCAGCAAACCCTGCGCAAGCTCATCGACCAGCTGCTGGACGATCCTGCACTGCTCGCCGAGTGTCTGCCGGAGTTGTTACCCGCCGAGCTGTTGGCACAGCGACAGATGCCTACTCTGCATGAGGCGATACATTATGTGCACCGGCCACCGGCAGATGCCTCCCTGCATGAGCTGGATGAGGGCGTTCACCCCGCCCAGCAACGGCTTGCCTTTGAGGAGTTGCTTGCCCACCAGCTCAGCCTGCGCCAACTGCGTGAGCGCCAGGACCGGCACGCGGCGCCACCGCTGCGCGCCACGCACGCATTGCAACGGCCCTTTCTCGACCATCTCAGCTTCCAGCTCACCACCGCCCAGCAGCGCGTACAGGAAGAGATCAGTCACGACCTCGCCCGCCCCCAGCCCATGCAGCGACTGGTACAGGGCGACGTTGGCTGTGGCAAGACTGTGGTCGCCGCTCTCGCCGCCCTGCAGGCAATGGAGGCCGGCTTTCAGGTCGCCATCATGGCCCCCACGGAACTGCTGGCCGAACAACACCGACGCAATTTTGCACAGTGGCTGGAACCATTGGCGATGGCACCACACCGGCTGTCCGGCAAGAGCAAGGGCAAGATCCGCGAACAGACCCTGGCCGCCATCGGTGACGGCAGCGCACAGCTCACCGTCGGCACCCAGGCGCTGTTCCAGGATGGCGTCGAATTCCACAACCTGGGGTTGGTGATCATCGATGAACAACACCGTTTTGGTGTGCACCAGCGTCTCGCCCTGCGCGAAAAGGGTGCCCGCAACGGCCGCTATCCGCACCAGCTGATCATGACCGCCACCCCCATTCCACGCACTCTGGCGCAGACCGCCTATGCCGATCTCGACATCTCGGTAATCGACGAGCTGCCGCCGGGCCGCACCCCGGTGGACACCGTGGTGATCGCCGACGACCGACGCGATGCCGTGGTCACCCGCGTGCATGCCGCCTGCCGCGAAGGCCGTCAGGCCTACTGGGTCTGCACCTTGATTGAGGAATCCGAGAGCCTGCAGTGCGAGACCGCACAGGACACCGCCGAGACCCTGCAGGCGGCCCTGCCCGATCTGCGCATCGGCCTGGTGCACGGGCGTCTCAAGGCGACAGAAAAAGAGGCCGTGATGGACCATTTCAAGGCCGGTGACATTGACCTGCTGGTGGCCACCACCGTGATCGAGGTGGGCGTGGACGTGCCCAACGCCAGTCTCATGATCATCGAGAATGCCGAACGCCTCGGCCTGTCTCAGCTACACCAGCTACGCGGCCGGGTGGGGCGCGGCAGTGCAAAGAGCAGCTGTGTGCTGCTCTACAAACCACCCCTGTCAAAGACTGCGCGGCAACGTCTCGCCACCCTGCGCGAAACCAATGACGGCTTCGAGGTGGCACGCAAGGATCTCGAGCTACGCGGTCCCGGTGAATTACTGGGTACCCGGCAAACCGGCCTGCTCGAACTGCGTATCGCCGACCTGCAACGTGACCAGGCCCTGATCCCCATCATCAGCCAATGCACCGGACACCTGCTGCGTGAGCACCCGGACCAGGTCGCTGCGCTGATCCGCCGCTGGCTTGGCGACGGACTGCGCTATGGCAGCGTCTAAGATCCTGCCACAAACTACCTTCCACAACCCTCCCGAATGGGTGGTCTTTTTGGCGCCCCCCAAGGTCGTTTTTTTGTCACGTTATTCGCTTACTCTTGCAGAACATTCCTCAACGGAAATCACCATGACTAACCAGGACTGGATACAACGCGACCTGTCGGTGCTGTGGCACCCCTGCACGCAGATGAAGGACCACGAGCAGCTGCCACTGATCCCCATCCGCCGTGGCGAAGGCGTGTGGCTGGAAGATTTTGATGGCCGGCGTTATCTCGACGCCATCAGTTCGTGGTGGGTCAACATCTTCGGCCACGCCAACCCACGCATCAACGCCCGCATCACGGCCCAGCTGGGTGAGCTGGAGCACGTACTGCTGGCCGGTTGCAGCCATGCACCGGCCATCGAGCTGGCTGAGCGGCTGGTGGATATCACCCCCGCCGGGCTGACCCGTGCCTTCTTTACCGATAACGGCTCGGCGGCGGTGGAAGCGGCGTTGAAGATGAGCTTCCACTACTGGCGCAATCGCGGACAGACGCAAAAGACCAAATTCATTTCTCTTGCCAACAGCTATCACGGCGAGACCCTGGGGGCGCTCGCGGTCGGCGATGTGCCACTCTACAAGGAAACCTACCAGCCGCTGCTGATGCCGGTGATCAGCGTGGCCTCGCCCGACTGCTATGCGCGCGAGACGGGCGAGAGCTGCGCCGACTACTCACGCCGCCAGTTCGCGGAAATGGAGGCCACCCTGGCCCGTCATGCCGACGAGGCCTGTGCGGTGATCATCGAGCCGCTGGTGCAGTGCGCCGGCAACATGCGCATGTACGATCCGGTCTATCTGCAATTGTTGCGCGAGGCCTGTGATCGTCACGGTGTGCACCTCATCGCCGACGAGATCGCTGTCGGCTTCGGTCGCACCGGTACCCTGTTCGCCTGCGAGCAGGCCGACATCCGCCCTGATTTCATGTGCCTGTCGAAGGGCCTCACTGGCGGCTACCTGCCCTTGGCGGTGGTGATGACCACCGACGACACCTACGATGCCTTCTACGACGATTACGACACCCTGCGTGCCTTCCTGCACTCACACAGTTACACCGGTAACCCACTGGGCTGCGCGGCGGGACTGGCAACACTGGATATCTTCGCCAAGGACGATGTGCTGGTTAATAACCGCCGATTGGCGCAAGTGATGGCGGAGGCCACGGCTGATTTAGTCGACCATCCGCACGTCGCCGAGGTGCGCCAGCGGGGCATGATCCTGGCTATCGAAATGGTGCGCGACAAGGCGACAAAGACGCCCTACGACTGGCGCGAACGGCGCGGTCTGCACGTCTACCGACATGCGTTAAAGGAAGGGGTGCTGCTGCGGCCACTGGGCAACGTGATCTATTTCATGCCGCCCTACGTGATCACGGAAGAGCAGATTCACCAGCTGGCACGGGTGGCGCGGGAGGGTATAGACCTCGCCACGCGGGATTGACGACAGACTGTGGTTTGAGTCAGGCCCGGGATAGAAACGCAGAGAACGCAAAGGCACAAAGGACGCAGAGAAAACAAACAAAAAAGAATTAAAACCTGAATCCGCAAATTCAGATTAAAACCCTTTGCATTCTTTGCGCCTCTGCGTTGCCAATATTAAAATCAAAATATCCACCGCCATTCGTTTGGCCAGGGCTGCAGATTGGAGGCTAGGCATCCGGCGACGGCTCGTCCAGTTTCGATACCGTGACACCGGTGGACTTGAGCAGGGCCTCCAGCTTGTCCTGATCCGGGATCAATACCTCCTGTTCCTGCAGCATGGCGTACTCCAGCACCAGGGGCAGCGGCTCCTCAGGCTCGGAGACGGCGCCGATGTTGGCCTGATCCACCAGGGTCAGGCGCGGAATGCCTTGCAGCTGCAGGGCGTAGAAGGGCAGCTCGGGGTCACCGCCGATGCCGTTCAGCACCGCGATGCGCCCGCGGCGTGAAATCTCGCCGCGCGGTCGACCGTTGGCGGCCTCGAAGGACAGCAATGGAATCCGCAGGCCTCGCCATTCCAACATCCCCAGCCACCACACCGGTGCATCATCCATCGGCTCCGGCACTTGCCAGTCGATGATCTCTGCAACGCAGGTGGTGGGCAATAGTAGACGCATGTCCGCCAGGGGAATCAGCTGACTGCGAACCGTGGTACCGGGCAGGATGTCCGCCTCTGACATGGGGGTGTCCTCTCGTTGTCCGATGACTACCTAAATCCTGTAAATGCGGGCACTTGCAGGATTTAGGTACTATTTACCGTCGCGAAAATATTCGCACAGGTGCCGCGCGATCGCCTGTGGGCCGGCGCTGTAGGTGACCGTGTGGGTCTTGCGCGCCTGATCCGGCATGCTGCTGATGACGCAGCTTTTCACGTCTTGCGCCCACACGATGCCGCCCTGGCGGGCCACCGCCAGGCAGCCCTCAGCGCCATCGTCACCCATGCCACTGAAGACGATAGCGCCCACCCGGTTGCCGTAACGCTTAGCCACGGCGGCCATCACATGGTCGATACTGGGTGAGTAGACCGCATCGGCGGGCATCGCCGTCAATGCCACATAACCGTCTTCGGTCAGCTGCAAATGCCGGTCCGCCGGAGAAAGAATCACCTCGCCATGGCGCAGTATATGGCCCAGTGTGGCCGGCAACACGCGACATGCGCTGACCCGGTTGAGCTGTTCCGCCAGCAGTTGCACATGATTAACGCCGATGTGCTGGGCCACTACGAAGGCGACCGGCAGATCAGCATCCACCGCGGCCAGGAAATCCCGCAGCGCCTGCGGGCCACCCAACGAGGCACCCAATACCCAGACGTTCTCCGCCGCGCCGCAAGGCCGAGAAACTTCATGTGGCGACGCAGCCACATCGGCAAGCGGTGCGGCCTCCTCGGTCACGTTCGGCATGGGCGGCGGCGCGGCCGTGCGCACCATTCCGATCAGTTTCAGCGCCAGGCGCTGCGCCCACTGGCTGTTGGCACGACCACCGCCGGGGCTACTGTCGTTGAATATGATCGGCAGCGTGCTGTGCTCCAGCAGGCCATCGATGAGTTCGATCTCTGACTCGATTTCCTCGCTTAAATCCACCAGCAGCACATCTGCCGACAGCTTTTCTACGGCCTGTAACGAGGCCGCATCCAGGCCACCGCTGTGCACCACCCTCAGCCCGGCCGTTTTCAGCAACGCCCGCAGGTATGTGGCGTGCGCGGCGTTGGCGGCGAGTATCGCGACACGGGCGGGCGGCGGTGCATCCTCTATCACGGTGACCATTTGTTATCCGTGGCAGATTAGGCCGTTACGCCCACCAGCGTGCGGATATTGTCGATCAGCTCGGCTTCCTGATAGGGCTTGCCCATGTATTCGTTGACGCCGATGTCCATGGCCCGCTGGCGATGTTTCTCGCCGGTACGCGAGGTAATCATGATGATCGGCACCTGCCGCAGACGCTCGTCATTGCGCATGGTCGTCGCCAGTTCATAGCCGTCCATGCGCGGCATTTCCACGTCCAGCAGCATGATGTCGGGCACCTGCTCCAGCATCACGGTCAGCGCATCGACACCGTCCTTGGCGGTGATGACATCGAAATCATAACGCGACAACAGGCGCTCCGTGACCTTGCGCACAGTGATGGAATCGTCCACCACCATCACGGTCAGACGTTGTTCCTCGATCTGTTCTTCCTCAGCGGCCATTGGCAGCAGTGGCTCGGCGGTGCCGTGCTGCTGGGCCAGGATCGAACGCACCAGATTGCCGACGTCGAGGATCAGCGCCACTTCGCCATCGGGCAGAATCGTCGCCCCGGAAAGCACGTTCACGGTACTCAGCTGCGGCCCCACGGACTTGATGACGATCTCCTGTCGTCCCAGCAGGGCATCCACCTGCAGCGCCACGCGGTGATCACCGCTGCGCAGCAGCAGCAGGGGAATACGCTGCTTGGCGTCCGGCAGGATCGGCGGAACGCCGGTCAGCACCTTGCCCAGGCTCAGGTACTGGTAATGGTTGCCGGCATAGTCGAAGTGACTCTCCACTCCCGTCACCAGTGGCTTCAGCTCGTCGTGGCTGACGCGGATTACGTGTTCTACATTGGGCAACTGAATCGCATAGGTGGCTTCACTGACCTGCACCATCAATGCCTGGTTGACCAACACCGTGAGTGGCAGGCGGATCAGGAAACTGGTGCCCTTACTGGGCACGGTATCGATATGCAGGGTGCCACCGAGCTGCTTGATCTCAGTGTTGACCACGTCCATGCCCACGCCGCGACCGGAGATCTGTGTGACCTCCTTGGCGGTGGAAAAACCGGATTCGAGGATGAAGGTCATCAGTTCGCGGTCGCTGAGGTCGGCATCGGGCAGCAGGCGTCCCTTTTCGATGGCCTTTTCACGCAGGGCGGTGATGTCAAGACCCCGGCCATCATCATCTACCTTCAGCACGACTTCGGAGCCCTGATGGTCGAGATTGATATGGATCGTGCCGCTGGCCGGTTTGCCGGCGGCTTCGCGTTCCGCCGGCGGCTCGATGCCATGATCGACGGCGTTGCGCAGGATGTGCTCCAGCGCCGGCACCAGGCGGTTCAGCTGGGTTCGATCCAGCTCGCCCTCGGCCCCACTGACTTTTAGTTTCACCTGCTTGTCCGTTTCCGTCGCCGTCTGCCGCACGATGCGGCGCAGACGTGGCAAAATACTGGAGAAGGCCACCATGCGAGTGTGCATCAAGCCTTCCTGCAGCTCGCTGGTGACGCGCTGCTGTTGCAACAGCAGGGTATCGGTATCGCCGGACAGCTCTTCCAGCAGCCCCTGAATACTGGTCAGATCGCCGAGACTCTCGACCATGCCGCGTGACAGCTGCTGCATGGTGGAAAAGCGATCCAGTTCCAGCGGGTCGAAGTCCTCGGCATGGCTGTCGCCGCCGCTATCATGGCGATACATGATCTGCGTTTCAGTCTCGATCTCGAACTTGCGCAGCTGCTCGCGCAAACGACTCACGGTCTGATCCAGTTCCGCCAGATTGAAGCGCCAGGCGGTCAGTTGCTGACCGATTCGGGCGCTGTAGATATTGATCTCGCCGGAAAAATTCACCAGATCATTGAGCAGGTCGGCACGCACCCGTACCTGCTCCTCGGCGGCCACTGGCGTCGCCTTGTCCGCGGGTTCCACTTCCTGCAAGTCAAGTGCGGCAATCTCTTCAATCTCGTCGCTGACCAGTGACGCATCACCCGTGGTTTCCTCACCCGCCGTCTCTATTGAGGTGGGCGCGGCCACTACGGGTGCAAGCGTTTTCTCTACCACCGCTTGTACCTCACCACGAATCGCGGCTTCGATCTGCGCCACCAGTTGCGTGGCCGGTGGCACTGAGTGGAGCTGACGGGCCTGTTCCAGACCTTCGCTGAGCCAGTCGTGGCAGTTCTGCAACAGAGCCGGGAAACGTGCCTCGGGGGCGATCAGGCCATCGGCCATACGCTCCAACAGGGACTCGACCACGTGGGCCAGATCACCGATGGCGGTGACATTGGCCATGCGCGCGCCCCCCTTGAGGGTGTGCAAGGCACGTTGCAGCTCGGCCACATGTTCGAGGCTTTGGTAGTCCTGGCTCCAGTGATCGAGGGTTTTCTCCACAGCTTCCTGAATTTCCTCCGCCTCTTCGAGGAATATCTCCAGCAGCTCGGTATCGTAATCCGTGTCAGCCGTTGTGGCTGCCTCCACGGTCGGCGCTGTGGTAAACATGGGCGCCAGCTCGATCTGTTCTTCTTGGGGTTCGGCGTGAGTCTCAACCGGCCCTGTCTCAGGCTCGTTGATACCAGTCTGTGCCGTGGCCTCTCCGGGTACGTCTCCGGCGAGTTCGCTTTCAGTCTCAACAGGTTCCGCTTCCGCCGGCCACTCGGCCAGATGCGCCAGACATTCGTCAGCCGGTGCCAGCTCCTCACCGCGGCGAACCTGCTCCACGGCCTGTTGCAGCCAGTCGAGGCAATCCTGGATCAGCGGCGGTAAATCGACATCGGCTGCACGACGGGCTTCGGTAATCCCTTCCAGCAACGCCTCCATTTCATGGCTAAGATCGCCGATGGGCTGGATGTTCGCCAGCCGGGCACTGCCCTTGAGCGTATGCAGGGCACGCTGCAGTTCGTGTAGCAGTTCGGGGTTGTTCAGGTCGGAAGGCCAGTGTTGCAGCAGTTCATCGCTTGCCGTGAGAATTTCGGCGGCCTCGTCAAGGAACACTTCCAGCAGTTCCTGATCATCTTCGGAACGCTGCGTAGCCGGCGGTGTCGATGCCCGTATAGGCTCGGCGGCCACCACAGGTTCGGCCTCTGCGACAGGCATTGCCAGCGCCTGCTCATGCATCTGTGCAATGCGTGCCACCAGCTCGGCATTATCCTGTTGCGGGGGATTCGGCAGATCGAAAACGCTCAGTGCATCGGCCAACCTGTCGGTGAATTCCTCCAATGCGGCGAGACCGGCGTGATCGAAAGGGATATCCCGTTCCAGCAGGGTACGGACACAGCGATCCATGGGCTCGCTGAGCACGGCAATGGATGGCACATTGGCCATCCGTGCACTGCCATGCAGGGTATGCAAGACACGGTGCAAACCTTCGGTCACCGGGAAGGGGCCAACGGCACTGTGATCGGTGATAAATTCCCGCAGGGCCTCAAGGTGGGCTTGTGCTTCCTTGCGGAAGACGTCGGCCAGCACCGGGTCGAAGGCCGGCTCTTGTTCGGTCTGCGGGGGGGCGGGGATGACCTCAGACGCTTCCGTTTCGTCGGCGGAAATTCCATCGCTGCCAATATCGAAGGCGGGTTCAGCCTCGACAAAAGGCTCCCTCGTAAAGGCGCTTTCTTCGACGGCGGTGGGTTCTTCAAATTCGTGAGATGCTGCCTCCAATGCTTCTGTGGAGGGCTTTTTATCCGCTGAGGGCTCTTCATCCGTTGAGGGCTCTTCATCCGTTGAGGGCTCTTCATCCGTTGAGGGCTCTTCATCCGCTGAGGGCTCTTCATCCGCTGAGGGCTCTTCATCCGCTGAGGGCTCTACATCCGTTGAAGGCTCTACATCCGCTGAGGGCTCTACACCTGCCGCTGCCTCGCGGGCGGCAAGCCCTTCGTTCTCTGCGGGCTTTTCAGCGGTCAAAGGTTCTTCGACGACCGAGGATTCCTCGAGAGATGGCTCGCCTGCCACAAACGACGTTAACAGGTTTTCGGGAGGCTCCTCAGTGACTTCGGGCTCAAGCGCCACTTCAAGTTCGCTTGCTGTCTCGTCGGAGACGGCACTCACCTCGGTCACCGGGGCCTCGGCGGCCGCGCCCGGCAGTTCGGCCAGAGACACGTCGCCACCCTCGGCCAGGGTGTTGGCCAGCGCCATCAAGTGCTTCACTGGCGGGCGCTGTTCGGCCTCTCCCTTGAGATGGGCCAGCAGGCCATGCAACGCAGGCTCTGACAGCTCCAGCAGCCGGAACAGGGCCGGTGTAGGCTCCAGCTTGCCTTCCATCACCCGGTTGAGCATGCCTTCAAAGACCCAGGCATATTCGCCGGTCACCATCGCACCGGCAAGACGGCCGCTGCCCTTCAGGGTGTGATAAGAGCGTCGCAGGGTTTCCAGGGGCTTGTAGTCTTCGGGGTCTGCCCGCCAGGCGTGCAGACAGTCGGTCATGGTGCCCAGCACCTCGTCCGCCTCTTCGAGGAAGATTTCGAGGATCTCTTCGTCGACGTCCGCTTCGAAGTCGGCGGCGAATTCCTCACCGCTGCTTTCGAGTTCAGTTGCCGTGGGCGTCTCGTCGACGGCGCTTTCCGCCACTGTTTCTGTTGCTGCTGTGTCGTCACTGACGACATCGAGATCCGTTGTCTCAGTGGGTTCGGCTTCTGCCTCCTGCCATCGTGATTCTTCGCTTTCGGCCCCGCTGCTTTCGCTCAGACCGACGTCGAACTGGGCATCGAGATCAAGAAATGTGGCATGTGCCTCGCTGTCAGCGTCGGGCTTTCCCGGGATGACGACATCGGCTCCCTGCGTCGAGGGCAGGGGGTAGCCCAATTCTTCGACACTGAGTTCGGCCACCGCGAGAATGGTTTCCGGATGGGCACGGGCCTCTTCAATGGCCTCAAGGTAGTATTCGATGCTGGTGATGACATCGGCCAAAGCATCCAGCGCGATGGAGTCCGGCACCCGCTGCCGTTCCAGCACGTCATCACGCACGTATCTGACGGCCGAGTCCAACAGCTCGGCGGCCCGCTGAAAGTTCAGTACCGCCAGGGCGCCCTTAATCTGCGCCAGCTTGGCCGGCACGTCTTCGATGGCTTCAAAAGAGCTACTGTCCACGGCGAAGGTGTTGAGGCCTTCCTTGATATCGGTGAGCAGCTCGCGGGATTCATTGATCACCAGATTGACGATCTGCGCCTGCTCGCCGGCGGGCATCAGCACTGGCGATTCCTCTTCGTCACCAAGACCGAGGCCCGGTGCATCCGCCGCTTTGTGGTCAGCGGACTGGGTATCAGGATTTTCCAGCGAGGCCTCGACATAGAGCAGTGCACTGGCCATTTCCATCAACAGACTGTCGTCGGGAATCTCGCCGGTCTCGACAAAGGTGTCGATGTGCCCGGCCTGCTGCTGAATGACCCTGCGCAGATTTCCCAGCCCCAGCATCGCCAGGGTATCGGCAATGCGGCGCAGGCTGTCGCCCAGAGGCATCAGCGTGGCGACGTCACGCTCGCTGTTGCGAACGAAGATATCCAGCTGATCCTTGACCGCCAGCAGGTCTTCCTTGATCACCGCCGAGACGCTGTCCATGAGATCGGCGCTCGATCCCATGAGGTTGTCCATGGCCTCTTCCAGCGCGCCACTGTAGGGCAATAGCTGCTCAAGCTGGAAGGCCTGTTTCAGGCCGCTGACACGCGGCCCGCCGGACTGGGCCGTGCCGGCATAATAGAGGCAGTTCTTCAGCAGTTCGGTGGGCGGGGCATGTTCAAACACGGCCTCGCCATCGCTGATCAGTCGCTTGATCTCCTGGTCGACGTGGCCCATGAGTAATTTGACCGAGGTGCCGGTTTCCAGTCCGCCGTCGATCAATGCCTCGACCACACCACCGGCAATCCACCACAGGCGGCGGGCGGCATCGGTCTGTGAGGCATTTTGCAACTCGCGCAATACTGCGGCGAGTTTTTTCAGGCTGCCGATGGCATCCCGATCGCGGTACCAGCCGAGCAGGGAGACCTGGAATAACGGGCGCAGTTTGCGTGCATAAGCCTGGATGTCCGGGTAGGTCTTGCCTGGCGGCAGCTGGGGCTGTGGCGGGACGACGCTGAGGTCCGGTGCGAAAAAGGCATTTGCGCTGAGCAGGTTTTCGCCGCGTGCGGCGCGCAGATCGTTGAGCAGGGGCAGCAGCACCACCGGCATGTCCATTTGCCCGTGCTCCAGCCCTTCGAGGTAGGACGGCAGCTGCAAGATGGCGCGCATCAGTACGTCGTAGGCATCCTCTTTCTGACCAACCTCGCCATTCAGCAGGGCATTGGTGAGCTTTTCCATCTCTTCGGCCAGCAGCGCGCCACCATAGATCTCCACCATCTGCAGGGTGCCATAAATCTGGTGCAGATAGGTGGCGCAGAAACGCATCTGGGTGGTATCACCCGGATTTTCAACGAAGGTTTCCAGGGCCTGGCGCGTCTGGTTCAGGCTTTCCTGAATTTCGTCCTTGACCCATTTCAGGGTGGTGTAATCGAGTTCCTCGCCCATGTCTTTCTGCGCGCCTTGTCCAATGCTATTGGTGTTGGAATGCCAGCGTATTGGCATAGGGAAAACGTTTCATGTGCGGGTGCTTCCAGTTGAGAAGCTCCCCCACACCCAGAATCAGCATGCCACCGGGCAGTAAATGATCGGCCAGGGTGTTGGCAATCTGTATGCGCTGCTCGCGGTCGAAGTAGATCAGCAGGTTCAGGCACAGGATGACGTTCATCTTGCCTATCGGCGCATCGTCCACCTGCAGAATGTTCAGGTGGTTGAAGCAGACCCGCTTGCGCAGCTCTTCGCTGACTTGAAACCGGCCATCGTCGGTTTCGGTAAAATAATTTCTCAGCCAATGCGGCTCGATATCGCGCACCTTCTGGTGGCTATACGAGCCCATACGCCCAGTGGCCAACGCCGCCCGGCTGATGTCGCTCGCCATCATGCCCAGAAAATAGGGCGCACCCAGCCGGCGCATGTGGTCATCGATAGCCATTGCCACACTGTAAGGTTCTTCGCCGGTGGAGCAACCCACGCTCCAGACATCGATGCTCAGGGGTTCCGTCGGACAGTCCGCCGGCCCCGCGGGCAGACAGTGCTGGACGATCAGTGCCAGCACGCTCTCGTGGCGCAGAAAGCGGGTCTCGTGCACCGTGAGGTGATGTACCAGATGCCCCCACTCCACCATCCCTTCACGACCGCAGGTCACATAGTCGAAATAGGTCTGAAAGTCCGCGATACCCAGCTCACGCATGCGCATACCCAGATTGGTCACCAGGAAGGACAGGCGATTGTCCGGCAGGCGCATGCCCGTGCGTTGCTTCAGTAGCGCCGCCCATTGCTCGAACTGCCCCGGCTCCATTGCCGGCAGCGGCTTGATAAACAGCTCATCAAGGCCGGGGAGTTGCTCCACAGTGGCTTTCATTGGCAGCATTTCAGTGGCCCATCAATATTAACGTGATGGCCCACATCGCTCCCGGGCAGTGACAGACTCACAGCACACGGACCGGCCACTGACTTATTCCGGCAGCTTGAAGCCGGCAACGGACTTGCGCAGCTCGTTGGAGAGATCCGCCAGATTGCCGATCGAGGCGGAGGTCTCATTGGTGCCGGCCGAGGTCTGCGTCGTGACCTCCTGGATCACGTTCATGCTTTCGGAAATACTCGATGCGGCGATGGCCTGCTGTCTCGCCGACTCGGAAATGGACTGGGTGAGCTCCGCCAGCTCCTTCGATACTGTTTCGATCTCGCCCAATGCCTCGCCCGCATTGACGGCCAGATTGGCGCCTTCCACCACCTGGGTGGTGGACTGCTCCATGGAGGCCACGGCCTCGTTGGTATCGGACTGGATGGTCTTCACCAGCGCCTCGATCTGGCGAGTGGCGTCGGTGGATTTTTCCGCCAGTCGCTGCACTTCGTCCGCAACCACCGCGAAACCACGCCCCGATTCACCGGCCATGGCGGCCTGGATGGCGGCATTCAGGGCCAGGATGTTGGTCTGGTCGGCAATGTCATTGATCAGCTCCACCATGTCGCCGATTTCCTGTGAGCTTTCACCCAGTCGCTTGATGCGCTTGGAGGTTTCCTGAATCTGCTCGCGGATGGTGTCCATGCCACGAATGGTGTCCTGCACTGCGGTGGCGCCCTTCTTGGCAATATCCAGTGAGGTGCCGGCCACATCGGAGGAGGCGTTGGCATTACTGGAGACAGTATCGATGGAGATGGCCATCTGGTTGATGGCCGCCGAGGCGGCGGTGATCTGCTCGGCCTGGTGGTCACTGGCCTCGGCCAGGTGCATGGCGGTGGCCTGCGTTTCCTGCGCTGCTGAGGACACCTGCACGGTGGTCTCGTTGATGGTGGAGACCAGTCGGCGCAGTTGGTCGATGGTGTAGTTGATGGCGTCGGCGATGGCGCCGGTAATGTCTTCCGTTACGGTTGCCTGGGCGGTGAGGTCACCGTTGGCCAGATCACCGATTTCATCCAGCAGACGCATAATGGCGTCCTGGTTGCGGCGATTCTGCGCTGCCGTTTCGGCCAGACGGGTACGGGTATCCCCGACGATCTTGAAGCCAAGGACGATCAGCAGTAACAGGGCGACGGCGCCCAGTAGACTGCCGGTGGTGGCGTTGATGGCACGGGCATCACCCAGCGAGGTGTAGGCCTGCATCAGATCCGTGGTGCTGGCCAGCAGGATTTCACTCTGTTCAACCAGACTGCTGGAGGCCTGCTGGGCCTCGAACAGGGTCGGCGTCTGTTCCAGGATACGACCCACCAGTTCGTGCACCGTCTCAAACGAGTCGGCCACCTCCGCCAGCTTGTCGCGGGCGTCCGGGTCGCGCACGCGTTTGATGTTCATCTTGCGATTGCCGTTCAGCATGGCATCCAGCACGCGGCCGAAGAGGGCGGCGTCGCGGCCGAAACGCTCCGCGGAGGCCGCCGCATCATCACCACCAGCGAGGATGCGGTTGGCGTTAACGGCGATACGCGGCACCAGCATCAGCTGGCGGCTGGCGATGTAGACCTGACTGGCGCTGGCGCCCGACTCGATCATGGTGCTGACCACCTCATCCGACAGGGCCAGCAGACTGGGCATGGTATCGTTGATGGCGCCGACGAACTCGCTCAGCATGCGGATAGTGCCCTCGGCTTGCAGAATCACGTCGGCGTTACTGCCGATGGTGGTCCACAGGGATTCCACCGCGGCCAAACTGTCTTCAACGCTTGCCGGGCTGGGGGGCAGGCCGGTTTGCGGATTGCCATTGCGCAAAATTTGCAGATGGTCGGCAAAGTCTTCACGATTCTGTCGCAGCAGCGTAAAGGCCGCCACGTTGGTGGCGCTGGCCGACTCCACGGCATTCTTTACGATACTCTGTGAGAGTACGCGCTCCTCGCCTGACAGGCTGATGTATTCCTTGTCGTAGGTCGCCTGTCTCTCGACGTAGATGAAAGAGGCCACCGCCGCCAGAAAGAACATCAACAGCAGGATGCCGATAATCATCAGCCCCTTGTCAAAGGCGAATTTGGTGTTGGATGCTTGTCTCATGGGTTTCGGCTCCTAGCCCTTGATAGTTATTGTTTGCATCGGGTCCGCCGGTTCACGGCAGTACCTTGAAATTACTTATACCGCTACCTGCAGGAACTGCGGATCTTCCACCAGGCTGGCCATGTTGAAGACGTACCAGGTCTGGTTTGACTGAAAAAAGGCTCCCTGAATATAGGGCTTCACCGCCTCGTTCAGTTTTTTCACCCGGGTGACGGCCTCTTGCGGGTCAAAATGCTTGAGTCCCAATACTTCATCCACCAGCAGACCGACGCTCAGGTTCTCTTGCTGGATCACCATGATGCGTGAATGCGCATCATGGCTGATGGCCGACTGCCGCAGAAAACCGCGCAGATCCATCACCGGCAGCAGGGTGCCGCGAATATTTGCCAGCCCCTTCACCCAGCCCAGGGTACCCGGCACCAGGGTCAGCTTGGGGTAATGAAGGATTTCGTTCACCTGCGTCAACGGTGCCACCAGGGTAATGTCGCCGATACGGAAGCCAATGCCGTGCCAGAGCACGCGGGTTTCAACACGCTGCGGAAGGCCATGCGTATTCTGCAGGCTGCGTTGCTCGATATCCTGCAACAGCGCCAACGGATGTTTACGATGATTCAAGCCGGTGTCCTGTCTTTACTGGCCGTCCAACAGGGAATTGATGGTGGATATCAATTCCTTTTCCTGTGGCGGCTTGGTGACATAACCCTTTGCCCCCTGGCGCAGGCCCCACATCTTGTCCGTCTCCTGATCCTTGGTGCTGACGATAATGATGGGGATATTGCCGGTCTCGGCGTCATTGGCAATCTGCCGCGCCGCCTGAAAGCCGTTCATACCCGGCATCACCACATCCATCAAAATCAGATCCGGCTTGTCGGCCTTGGCCCTCTCGATCCCCTCTTCGCCATTACTGGCGGAAATCACCGAGAACCCGTGTTTTTCCAGCATCGTGGTCAATACATGCAGCTCGGTCGGTGAGTCATCGACAATCAAGATGTTTGCCATGGGTTAGGTCTCCAGCTATTGCCTGTCATTATTTTCTGCAAAAAGGTTCGTCTAACGGGCCTAAAGCGTCGCGGCCAAGTGCTCTCTGATGGCGTTCAGCAGCTCGTCTTTGGTGAAAGGTTTGGTTAGATAGCGATCAGAACCCACGATTCGACCACGCGCACGATCGAACAGACCATCCTTGCTGGTCAACAAAATGACCGGGGTGTCCCTGTAAGTGGGGTTCTTCTTAATCAACGCACAGGTCTGATAGCCGTCCAGTCGTGGCATCATGATATCCACGAAGATGAGATCCGGGCTCTGGTCGGTAATCTTTGCCAGCGCCTCAAAGCCATCGGTGGCGGTCACCACCTCACATCCGGCCTTTTTCAACAACGTCTCTGCGGTACGGCGTATGGTCTTGCTGTCATCAATGACCATCACCTTGACGCCATCAAGGCTGGCTTCCGGAGTATCGTTCGCCACCACTACACCTCTTTTCAATTCCGTTTAACGATCGTAATGGGTGAATACCCAACGACGCGGCACACGCCAAATCCACCATTTTGGGAAGATGATTTCCTACTCGGGAAATCTCCCCCTGCTTATCATTCTAGGCACTATTTTCAGGTGGACCGCTATATAAACAGCTATAAAGACAAAGACTGGCGCCGCAAACAGGGCTGCTGAATCAACAGCACCATCCTGTGTATTTATCACATTATTCAAGTACAATCCATAAATGCCTGTCACTCAATAGCTTAGCCCTTTAACCGGCCGTCCGTGCTCACTATCGGCCGGCGGACGGGATACTTAAAGGCCCCTGAATACCTTTATTACACCAAACACCGAGCGCGAATCATACGCGTTTTCGAAATATATCCAAATCCAGTTACCCAGGAAGCCACTAATCGCCATGACCAGACTCGGCGTCGTGATGGATCCCATCGATTCCATCAAGATCAAAAAAGACAGCAGCTTCGCCATGTTATTGGCGGCCCAGAGCCGTGGCTGGTCGCTGCACTACATGGAGCCGGCTGACCTGTGGCTGAGCAATGGCCGCACCTTTGCCCGCCAGCGCCCACTGACAGTACGCGACGACCCCACCGACGGGGTCACCCTCGGCGAAGCCGAGGAAGGGCCATTGGCCGCACTGGACGTAGTACTGATGCGCCAGGATCCGCCCTTCGATACCGAATACCTCTACACCACCCACCTGCTGAGTCTGGCGGAAGGTGAGGGCTGCCTGGTGGTCAACCGTCCCCAGGCCCTGCGTGAGGCCAACGAAAAGCTCGCCACCGCCTGGTTCCCGCAGTGCTGCGCGCCCAGCCTGGTGAGCCGCGACCAGGACCGCCTGCGCGACTTCATCAAGGCGCAGGGCGACATCATCCTCAAGCCGCTGGACGCCATGGGCGGTGCCTCCATCTTCCGCATACGGGCCGGCGATCCCAATACCAACGTCATCCTCGAGACCCTCACCGACCACGGCCGCCGTCTGGCCATGGCGCAGCGCTTCATCGCCGAGATCCGCGACGGCGACAAACGCATCCTGCTCATTGACGGCGAACCCGTGCCCTACGCCCTGGCGCGGGTGCCCGCCGAGGGCGAGAACCGTGGCAACCTGGCGGTCGGCGGGCGTGGCGTGGGCGTTGAACTGAGCGAGCGCGACCGCTGGATCTGCACTCAGGTGGCACCGCGTCTGCGCGAGATGGGCCTGCTGTTCGTCGGCCTGGACGTGATTGGCGACTACCTCACCGAGGTCAACGTCACCAGCCCCACCTGCATCCGCGAGCTGGATGCCCTCTACGGCCTGGACATTGCCGGCGACCTGATGGACGTGATCGCTGCGCGCCTTGAAAGCAAAGCGCTCACATGAAACGCACCCTGCCCCTCGCGGCCCTGCTGATTGTCGCCCTGCTCGCCGCCTGCACCCCACGCCCGCCGGTCTATCAGGAACAGCTGCTCACCTTCGGCACCCTGGTGGACGTCACCCTGTGGAACGTGGACGAGGCCCGCGGACGCCAGGCGGTAGCCACCCTGGCGCGCGATTTCGAGTACATGCACAATGCTTGGCATGCCTGGCATCGAGGCCCACTGGGGCGTGTTAATCAACTGCTGCCGACGGGCGAATTCTTCAGCTGCCCGCCCTCCATCGTGCCCCTGATCCGGCGCAGCAGCGAGCTGTCCGAGGCCAGCGGTGGTCTGTTCAATCCCGCCATCGGCCAGCTCATCAAGCTGTGGGGCTTCGCCAGCGATGAGGCCCCCAAGGGCCCGCCACCGGCATCCGAGGCCATCCGCGACCTGCTGGAAAAAAATCCGCAGATGTCCGATCTGGAACTGGATGGCATCCAGCTGCGCAGCCGTAACCCGGCGGTACGCCTCGACTTCGGCGCCTTCGCCAAGGGCTATGCCATCGACCGGGCCATCGAACAATTGCGCGAACTGGGCATCGCCAACGCCATTGTCAACGCCGGCGGTGACCTGCGCGCCATCGGCCGTCACGGCGATCGTCCCTGGCGCATCGGCATCCGCCACCCGCGCCAGCCCGGCATGCTCGCCTCGGTGGACATCGAAGGCGACGAAAGTGTCTTCACTTCCGGCGATTACGAACGCTATTTTGACTATGACGGTAAACGCTACCAGCATATCATCGACCCGCGCAGCGGCTACCCCGCCGAGGGGCTCAGCTCAGTGACCGTGTTCGCCCCACGGGCCGACGTGGCCGATGCCGCCGCCACCGCTATCACGGTGGCCGGGCCGAAGCCCGCCGACTGGCTGCCGGTAGCGCGCGCGCTGGGCGTTACCGGTGTGATGCTGGTGGACACGGAGGGCCACGTACAGATGACACCGGCGCTGCGTGAGCGCATTTATTTCGACGCCGAGCCCAGGCCGGACGTCCGTTTTAGCGAGCCGCTGTAAATCCATGAACAACTGGTTAACAAAAGGGGACTGGCTGATGCTCACCGCCGCCCTGCTGTTGGTGCCCGGCCTCTATGCCGCCTACTGGCACGGCAGCGGGCAGGGGTTAGAGGCACGCGTGTGGGTGGACGGCAAACCCTGGGCACGGCTCGACCTGTTCCGCGACCAGCACCTCGAGGTGCCGGGTGTGTTGGGCGTCAGCCACCTCGACATCGGCAACGGTCAGGTACGCTTCACCGATTCCCCCTGTCTGAACCGCCAATGCATCCACACGGGCTGGCTCAACGAGGGCGGCGATGTGGCCGCCTGCCTGCCCAACCGCGTCAGCGTGCAGATCATGGCCGATGATCCGCGTTTTGACAGCATCAATTTCTAGGACTGAGGGCAAAGGACTGAGGGCTGAGTCCCTCGTCCCCGGCACCGTGCACACGGCTACCGTAGGGTGGGCAGC
>JAJRWE010000141.1 GCA_024276955.1 Gammaproteobacteria bacterium | reverse complement strand
TGAACCGAAGTCGAGGATCAGGATGCGATGGGAATGGATGTCGGTAGTCAAGGGACGATGTCCGGTGCTGTAACAGTAAATGGAGGATTCAAGCGGCCGGGCAATGACCCACCTCGGCCACTGCCGGCCAAGCTAGACGCGGTAGTTCGGCGCTTCCTTGGTGATGGTCACGTCGTGCACATGGCTTTCCTGCATGCCGGCGCCTGTGACTCGCACGAATACCGGCTTGGTGCGCATCTCATCAATGCTGGCGCAGCCGGTGTATCCCATGCTGGAGCGGATACCACCGAGCAGCTGATGCACCACTGGCGCCAGTGGTCCCTTGAAGGGCACGCGGCCCTCGATGCCTTCCGGTACCAGCTTGTCGGCCTTGCTGCCTTCCTGGAAGTAACGGTCGCTGGAGCCCTCGCTGCCGGTCATGGCGCCCAGTGAACCCATGCCGCGATAGGATTTGTAGGAACGGCCTTGGAACAGCTCCACCTCACCCGGCGCCTCTTCGGTACCGGCGAACATGCCGCCGATCATGATGCAGGAGGCGCCGGCAACGATGGCCTTGGCGACGTCACCGGAATAGCGGATGCCGCCGTCGCCGATCACCGGGATGCCGCTGCCTTGCAGCGCCTTGGCAACATTGGAAATGGCCGTGACCTGCGGCACGCCAACCCCGGCAACGATGCGCGTGGTACAGATGGAACCGGGGCCGATGCCCACCTTGACGCCATCGGCACCGGCCTCTTTCAAGGCCAGTGCCGCCTCAGCAGTGGCGATGTTACCGCCGATCACCTGCACCTGTGGGAAGTTCTTCTTTACCCAGGCGACACGATCCAGCACGCCCTGCGAATGGCCGTGGGCGGTATCCACCACGATCACATCCACACCGGCTTCCACCAACGCCGCAACGCGTTCCTCGGTACCGCCACCGGTACCCACCGCCGCGCCGACGCGCAGGCGGCCCTGGCTGTCCTTGCAGGCACTGGGATATTCCGAGGCCTTCTGCATGTCTTTGACGGTGATCAGCCCGCGCAGCTCGAAGTCGTCATTGACCACCAGTACCTTCTCGATGCGGTACTTGTGCAACAGACTGAGCACCTCCTCGTTCTCCGTGCCTTCCTTGACCGTCACCAGCTTGTCGCGGCCGGTCATGATGCTGGACACGGGGTTGTCGAAGCGGGTCTCGAAGCGCAGATCCCGGCTGGTGACGATGCCCTCAAGGCGACCGTCGGCCACCACTGGCACGCCGGAGATATTCTGCGCCCGGGTCAGGGCCAGCACGTCGCGGATACTGGTATCCGGCGTCACCGTGATGGGATCCTTGATCACGCCGCTCTCGTATTTCTTCACCAGACGCACCTGCTCCGCCTGCTCATCCCCGGTCATATTCTTGTGAATGATACCGATGCCCCCCTCCTGCGCCATGCTAATGGCCAGGCGCGCCTCGGTCACCGTATCCATGGCCGCCGACACCAGCGGCACATTGAGCCGAATCTCCCGGGTCAGAAATGTCTGCAGGTTCACTTCCTTCGGCATCACCGTAGAGTGGGCGGGAACCAGCAGTACATCATCAAACGTGAGAGCTTCCTGGGCAATTCGCATAGTCGGGATTCCAAAGCAATACAAGAATGTAGGGCACTTCTACGGATAGAAGTGCCCTTTAGGGGGCGGATTATAGTCGGCTGACCCGGAAATTTCGAGACACCCCTGCCCGGGTGGCATGCAACGCCAACCCCTCTCCGATAAGTGCTTGTTTATTCAGGGTATGCAAAACCGGCCTGAGCAGCAACCGAGCTACCGTTACCCTCGGGAAGCGGCATTTGCCGCTGCATCAAGCACCGGGTTTGACCTGTAACAACGAAACCGGTAGCTTGAGCTTGACCGTTCCATATAATTGAATAAAAGTGGTCAAACCACCCTGAAAAAACAATACTTCTGAAGATCATCGGAGGAGGAAGGCATGAAAAAACTGGCAATGGCAATAACAGGCGCACTGCTGATCGCGTTGAGCGGTTGTGCATCCCAGGGCAAAACCGAGGACATCGATGCAGCGGCGGCCACTACCGCCATCGAAGCCGCTGAGGCTGCCTTGAACAAGGCCCGCAGTGTCGACGGTGAATGGCGCGACGCGAGAAAGGTATTCCTCAAAAAGGCCAAGGCTGCGGCCCACAAGGCCGATTTCAAAACCGCCATCAAGCTGGCCAACATGGCCAAATTCCAGGGCGAAATGGGCTACGAGCAGGCCATTGAGCAGAAGGACGCCGGACCCTGGCTGTTCTGATGCCCGAGCTGCCTCGGTAGCACAACAGATTGCCAGAGAGGCGGACTGCATTGCAGCCCGCCTCTTTCCATTTACATCCTCGGAAAAACACCACCTGCCCCATGTTCCCCGACGACAATACGCCCACCCAGCCCCGCCGCGAAATCTACAGCATCGCCCAGCTCAACCGTGAGGCCCGCACCCTGCTCGAAGGCAACTTCCCGCTGATCTGGGTCGAGGGCGAGATCTCCAACCTGGCGCGCCCGGCCTCCGGCCACATCTACTTTACCCTCAAAGACGAGCAGGCCCAGGTACGCTGCGCCATGTTCAAGATGCGCCGGCGGCTGCTGGGCTTCCAGCCGGAGAACGGCAGCGCGGTGCTGGCGCGGGTGCGCGTCAGCCTGTACGAGGCGCGCGGCGACTACCAGCTCATCGTCGAGCACCTGGAAGAGGCCGGTGACGGCCGCCTGCGGCGGCAGTTCGAGCAGCTCAAGCAGCGCCTGGCCGACGAGGGTCTGTTCGACGCCGCCCGCAAGCGTCCCCTGCCCGACCTGCCACGGTGCATTGGCGTTATCACCTCACCCAGCGGCGCCGCCATCCGCGATGTGCTCAGCGTCCTCAAGCGGCGCTTCCCGGCCATCCCGCTGCTCATCTACCCGGTGCCGGTGCAGGGCCTCGATGCCCCGCCGGCCATCGTCGAGGCCCTGCGCACCGCCGCCCGACGCGACGAATGCGATCTGCTGCTGCTCACCCGCGGTGGCGGCTCGCTGGAAGACCTGTGGGCCTTCAACGACGAGGCCGTGGCGCGCGCCATTGTCAACAGCCCGATCCCGGTAGTCAGTGCCGTGGGCCACGAGATCGACATCACCATCGCCGACTTCGTCGCCGACGTGCGCGCCGCCACGCCCTCCGCCGCCGCCGAGCTGATCAGCCCGGATCGCGACGAATGGCTGGACACCCTGCGCCACTGGCGCAGCCGTCTAATCCGTGCCATACAGTCCCGACTGGCACACAAACAGCAACACCTGCGAGCCGTTAGCCGTCATCTCAAACATCCCGGCCAACGATTACAGGATCAGGCCCAGCGGCTGGATGAACTGGAACAACGACTCAGCCGCGCCCTGCACTCACGCCTGCAGCACAACGAGGCACGTCTTGGCACACTGACCGTCCGCCTGCACAGCCAGTCACCGCAGCGACAGCTGGCGACCCTGCAATTGCGTCTGAACGCCGACCGCCAGCGCCTACACGCCGCCATGCCGCAGCGTCTGGGCGGAGAACAACAGCATCTCGCCGCCCTCGCCCGCGCCCTGGACACGGTCAGCCCGCTGGCCACCCTGGGTCGCGGTTACGCCATCGTACAACGCCCGGATGACCGCATCGTCCGCAAAACCAGCGAGGCGAACATCGGTGACCCATTGCACGTCCGTCTCGGCGAAGGACGGCTGAACTGCCGGGTCGAGGACATTCACGAGGACTAAGTACGAGTCATTCACTTATTCGCCACAGAGACACGGAGCACACAGAGACTCTTCAAAGTGATGGATCGCTGCAAACCAGGAAGTAAGATAAAGGGAAATGAACCACCCCGCAGCACCACCAAGAGTAGGCGCCCTGAGGCGACAGTAGACGCTTTTCTTAAAGAACCTACTTTTGGTAGGCGAGCTGGCGGGGTATCGTGTTGTAGGAGCGGACCCTTGGGCCGCGATGATTTCCCCACCCTCGGCATCGCGGCCCAAGGGTCCGCTCCTACGGTTGTTCAGGGCAATAAAATTATTTCGCTGCACCACCAAAAGTAGGCCCCTGAGGCGAAAGTAGGCGCTTGAGGCGAGCAGCGGGGAATCCTACCCAGAGAGATTCAACCGCAGGGAGTCGCGACTGTATTAGAATCAAGCCCACAAAAATCTCTGTGTACCCCGTGTCTCTGTGGCAATCTATCAATACCGAGGAATGGAATGAAGATCATCCCCCTGTTTCTGCTTTTGCTGCCGCTGACGCTGCAGGCCGCCCTGCCGCCGCACAGCAAGGCGGTGCCCGGTGGCATCGCCATCATCGACCTCGGCCCCGCCAGTGGTGAAACGCCTGTTCTGCATTACAAGAAACAGCGCGTGATGGTGCAACAGGACCAGGGCCGCTGGAAGGCCGTGGTGGGCATCCCTCTCGCCGCCAAGCCCGGTACCGAGCGGCTCACCCCGGCCAAAGGCGCACCACTGACATTTACCGTGCAGGCCAAGGACTACGCCACCCAGCACCTCACCATCAAGAACAAGCGTAAGGTCAATCCAAACAAGCAGGACATGACACGCATCCGCGGCGAACGCGGGCGCATCAACGCCGCACTGACACACTGGCGGGAAACGGCAGAGGTGAAGACACACTTCATTCTGCCTGTACAGGGCCGCCTCAGCAGCCCCTTCGGCCTGCGCCGCTATTTCAACGAGCAGCCGCGCAAACCACACAGCGGTATCGACATCGCCGCCCCTGAGGGCACGCCCATCCGCGCCCCGGCAGCGGGCCGGGTGATCGATAGCGGAAATTATTTCTTCAACGGCAAGACGGTATTTCTCGACCACGGCCAGGGACTGGTAACCATGTACTGCCATATGAATCGTATCGATGTGACACCGGGGCAGACAGTGACGCAGGGTGAAGTGATCGGCGCCGTGGGTCAGACCGGCCGAGTCACCGGCCCGCATCTGCACTGGGGCGTGAGTCTGAATGATGCGCGGGTGGATCCGGCGCTGTTTTTTGAGGATTTGGAAGGACTGTTGTCCCGGAACGGGAAATTGTAGGAGCGGCTTTAGCCGCGAAGCCCGCCCACGGCACCCTGCTTCGCGGCTGAAGTCGCGCCTACAACAGAAGCTGTATTTAATGCGGTAAGCCAAGTAGGGTGGGCAGGTTTTTGTGCCCACGCGGTTGGCCCATATTCCGCATGGGCATGAACAGCCTGCCTACCCTACCTAGAGAAGCACCTCTGAGCTGGGCCGGACACCAATGGCAATTATATTAAAAAGGAGAGTTTATGCGACGCCTTAATATACTATATGTAACTGTTTTTTCCCTGTTTGCGCTACCTGTTTTCGCCGCAAATAACGCGGAGGCACTTTCTCAGATCACCGACAACATTATGAAGGTCTGCGACAAGCCAGAGAACGCAGGAAATTATTGGGACATAAGGGTAAAAGGTAATGGTGAGGCGGAGATTAAGCTAAAACTGGCCGGCATTGGCGTGACTGGTGAAGCTGCCTTTTCTAAATCGGAGTGGGATGACATACAAAGAACGGTAGAAGATAATAAAGATTACAGAGATTGCGTGAAGGCACTTTCGCCAATATTCATTAAGAAGTTTAGCGCCCTGATTTCTGAAAAAGTTACAGATGAAGCACCAAAAAGGAGAATTCTAGGTGGCATCAAATGGCAGGAATCAGGGGGCGGATTAAAAGTAACACTATCATCATGTCACAGGCAGTCTAGCTCTGTAATTTGCGAATTTTCTGCTGACCCCACGGAATCAGATTTAAGCATTGACCTATCTGAAAACTCCGCCATTTACGATCAATCCGGAAACAAGTTTGTCCCATCTGAAATTACAGTAGCCAATTTAAAAACTGCATTTAGAGATCACTACTTCAATGAAACAGTGCATGCAGAATTGGTCAGAGGTATAGATATTACTGTTAAATTAAAATTTAACAACGTGAGCAAAGAATTCACCATGATAAGCAAAGCAATACTTATAGCGACGATAAAACAGAAACGCGCATCCAAAGAAAATCATACTTTTACATTTCGCGACATTAATATTGCTTTGGATTAATTTACAACAAAATAAGGGACATGCACACTTAATCTACAACACATTCATTCCTCATGGTGCAACAACTACGAGGTTGAGTAGTATCTCGTACACCACCGGGTAGATATATGCATTGATTTTCTATGAAGGGTTGCTATATTTCTAACATTAAGGATGATTGTTGTTCTAGAGGTGTATTTGGGTGTCAATTACCCTAGCAAACAGGACGATATTACTATGTCGAACCCTCATTGGTTTAGTATTCCTTTCGATTTTCTCGATAGACCCAATCGATCCTATTCCTTATCACTAAACCATTATATTCTTATAATAAGCCGAATTCCCTGATTCTGACGGGGATAGCGATAAAAATTTCCATTGTTTGTCGCTGCGGATGCAATCTTATTGTCATACGATTTATTAGTCCCGGTTAAAGGTTAAAACCACCGCCTTTAGGCGGTCAGGTTTATCTGCGATACTGGCCGTTGCCCTGATGAAGGGGGGTAGGGCATGGAATATCGCTACGGTAGTCATGCCGTTGACAAGACTCAGTATCATTTTGTATTTGACGCGCTACACCGCTCTGCGGTGTAGCGCAAGAAAGCCAGTCTAAT
>JAJRWE010000140.1 GCA_024276955.1 Gammaproteobacteria bacterium | reverse complement strand
CGGCAATCCTGGAGGGCTTCGTTCCCTTTGAACGGGAGGTCTCTATCATTGCGGTCAGAAGCTTGTCGGGCGAGGTGGCCTTCTATCCGTTGTCGGAAAATGTGCATGAAGCGGGTATTTTACGGCTCTCCGCCAGTTTGCCGGATGATCCCATGCAGGGATTGGCGGAAGATTATGCGCAGCGCCTGCTCGAACATCTGGAGTACGTAGGGGTGCTGGCGATTGAGTTTTTTCAGCTCGATGGACAGCTTCTGGTCAACGAGATGGCGCCGCGTGTACATAACTCGGGCCACTGGACGATTGAAGGAGCGGTAACCAGCCAGTTCGAGAATCATTTGCGGGCGATTTTAGACCTGCCCCTGGGTAGTACCGCTTTAACAGGCTATCCGGGGATGGTGAATCTGATCGGTGAGTTGCCCGATATCGACGCGGTGCTGAGCATACCTGGCGCTCACCTTCACCTCTATGGCAAGACGCCCCAACCCGGCCGCAAACTGGGACACATCACCGTTTGTGCGGATGATAATGGTGATAGTTTGAAATGTGTATTGGCAATGGTGTCCGGGCAAGGTGGCAAAACGACATAAAGCCAATAAAACAGAGTCAAGTGGTGGATTGCGCCTAGTACTCTTTCAATGTGATATTGCCGGAGGGGCTTTTGCCGCCACTCTTGGGCCGACACATCGCAATACTCAAAGCCCGCTTCGTGCGGGCTTTTTTTATGTTTGTTGATCAGGAGCTGCACGACAACATGGAGCAACCGGCGCGGTTGCGAGCCCAGTCGGGGCGGCGCTGGGCATAGGCATCAAAGTCGGGCTGGTCGTCGTAGGGACGGCGCAGGACGTCGAGGAGTTCGACGATGCCGCCGGGATCGCCTTTTTCGGCGCGGTCGATGGCCTGTTGGGCGAGGTAGTTGCGCAGCACATAACGGGGATTGTTGGCCCGCATGCGGGTGTGGCGCTCGTTATTGTCGAGGCCGTTTTCACGCAGGCGCGTGGCGTAGCGGGCCAGCCAGTCATCGAAGGCGGGGGTGGCGTCATGCCGTTTCTGTTCGTTGTAGAAGGCATCGAGCAGGGGCGTGAGGGTGGGGCCGGCCGGGTCGATGTCGGCGAGCTTGCGGAAGAAGATTGTCATGTCCACCTCGGCCGTGTGCAGCAGGTGTTGCAGGTCGGCCATCAGCCTTGCATCGGTATCGCGGTATTCGCTGAGCCCTAGCTTGGCGGCGATGTTGCGCTGCTCGCTACTGCGGTAAGTGTCGATGAAGCATTCCAGCCCGGTGTGCAGTGACTCGGGGTCGTCAAACAATGGTGACAGGGCGCGCGCCAGCTGGCTGAGGTTCCAGTAGGCGATCTCGGCCTGGCGGCCGAAGGCGTAGCGGCGGCCCTGGGCGTCGGTGGTGTTAGGGGTCCAATCAGGGTCGTAGTCGTCGATCCAGCCGTAAGGGCCGTAGTCGATGGTGAGGCCGAGGATGGACATGTTGTCGGTGTTCATCACGCCATGCACGAAGCCGACGCGCATCCAGTGCGCGACCATTTCTGCGCTGCGCTCGCAGATCTCGCTTAACCACGCGCTGAGCAGGGCGTCGCCCCTGCGGCCGCTGGCGGCGAGTTGGGGGAAGTCGCGGCGGAGGGTGAATTCCACCAGCTGTTCCAGCAGCGGCAGGTCGCCGCGCGCGGCGGGTAGCTCGAAGTTGCCGAAGCGGATGAAGGAGGGTGCGACGCGGCATACCACGGCGCCCGGTTCGGCCTTGGGATTGCCGTCGTAGAGCATGTCGCGCACCACCGTCTCCCCTGTGGCGACCAGGCTGAGGGCGCGGGTGGTGGGCACACCGAGGTGGTGCATGGCCTCGCTGCAAAGAAATTCACGTACCGAGGAACGCAGCACGGCGCGGCCGTCGGCGGAGCGCGAATAGGGCGTGGGGCCGGCACCCTTGAGCTGCAGCTCCCAGCGTTCACCGGCGGTATTGATGGTCTCGCCGAGGCTGATGGCGCGGCCGTCGCCGAGCTGGCCCGCCCAATGGCCGAATTGGTGGCCGCCGTAGTTGGCGGCGTAGGGCTGCATACCTTCGACGGGTTTGTTGCCGCCGAAGACCTCGGCGAAGAAGGGGGTGTCGATGCTTGCGGCGTCGATGCCCAGCAGTTCTGCCACCTCGGCGGAATGGGCGATCAGCTTCGGCGCCGCCACTGGCGTCGGTGTGACATGCGAAAACAGCGCATGCTCTACCTGGCGCTGGTGCGGGCCGAATTCCAGGTCAGCGGGCAGCTCGCGGATGAAGGCGTTGTCGAAGCGGAGATTATTCACGGGTGCGGACTGCCGGTGCGGCGGGCTGGCCCGCCGCTGGGAGGTGTTCCCGTCGTCGGCTCAGCCTGCCGAGCCGCAGCCGCCGCAGGCGCCGGAACCGCCGGTGGCGGCGAAGGCGTTGCGGAACACGAAGCTGGCGCCCATGCCCTGCTGCACGAAGTCGATCTCCACGCCGTTGAGATAGCTCAGCGCCACGGCGTCGATGTACAGGGTCAGGCCGTCTTTTTCGAGGATCGCGTCGTACTCGCCGGGGGCCTCGGAGAAGGTCATGCCATAGGTCATGCCACTGCAGCCGCCGCCGGAGACGAAGATACGCACGCCGTTGACGTCTTCCTCGCTGCCGAGCAGCTCCACCAGTTTTTCCTGAGCGGCGGGCATGATGTGATTTCGTCGCTGAGGGTCTTGTTGAATTCAGGTTGTGCGCTCATGTCGGGACTCCGGTTAAGGTGGTTGCGAGTGTCTCTGATTCTAACCCGGATATTTCATGAATTTGCATAATCTCGCTTATTCATTGGTTCCACAGGAAATATTCTCTCAGTCGCCCGGAATCACCGATACGGGACTTCTTCGAGAATTTCCCTGTGAAACCAATGCCCTGCGCGATCTTTATGCAAATTCATGAAATATCCGGGCTAGCACTGCCGACGGCGCATAAATACGCGTGGTTTGGCGGGTTTTGCCAGTGCTGGGGGCGCCTCTGTAACAAATGCGCCAATCCGTGTTCCAATGAGAAAGCCCCGGGCCAGGAGAACCGTATGCACCCACGTCCACTGTCGTCGATTTTTCTGCTGCTGGTTCTGCTGCCTCTGGCGGTATCGGCAAATACCCTGCGTGGCAGTGATTCCCCCTACCTCGCCATGCACGGCGACGATCCGGTGGACTGGCGGCCGTGGTCCGCCGAGGTGCTGGCGCAGGCGAAACGGGAAAACAAGCTGCTGTTCGTCTCCATCGGCTATTTCGCCTGCCACTGGTGCCACGTCATGCAGCGCGAGACCTATCGCGACGAGGCCGTGGCGCGCTATCTCAATGAACACTTTATCTCCATCAAGGTGGATCGGGAGTTGAACCCGGCGCTGGATGCCTACCTGATCGAATTCGTCACCCGCACCCGCGGTTCGGCGGGCTGGCCGCTGAATGTCTTTCTGACCCCCGATGGTCATCCGCTGGTCGGTATGACCTACCTGCCCACGGCCCGTTTCAAGACCCTATTGAGTGAGCTGCAGGATCAGTGGATGGAGGCGCCGGACTATCTCAGGCAGGTGGCGGCGAAGGCGGCAGAGGCCATGAAGGGCGCTCCCCTCACGCCCGCGCCCGCGCTAAAGGCCGCGGATGTGCGGCGTTATGAGGATGTCCTGGTGAGTCAGGCGCTGACGCTCGGTGATGAGATGTCCGGCGGCTTTGGTGAGCAGACCAAGTTTCCCCTGGCGCCCCATCTACGCAGCCTGCTGGCGGCCTGGCAGCACAAGCCCGATACTGCACTGAAAGAATTCCTCACTCTCACCCTCGACCGCATGGCCCTGCGGGGGCTGCGTGACCAGTTGGGAGGTGGTTTCTTCCGCTACACCGTCGACCCCGGCTGGTATACGCCGCATTTCGAAAAGATGCTCTACGGCAATGCCCAGCTGGCCGTTCTGTACCTGCGTGCGGCACAGGCCTTCGATCGTCCGGATTACGCGGCCGTGGCTCGCGATACGCTGGACTTCATGCTGCGCGAAATGATGGCACCGGCGGGTGGCATGGTGGCCAGCTTCTCCGCCGTGGACGATGCCGGCGCGGAGGGTGGCTATTACCTGTGGGATAACGAAACCCTAGAGCGGATTCTCGACAAGCAACAACTGCTCTTGATGCAGCAAGTATGGGGTATGCAGGGGCCGCCGCCACACGATGGCGGTCATTTGCCGATGATGCAGATATCGTTTGCCGATGCCGCGAAGGTGCTGGGCATGGATGCAGGTACGGTGGAGAAGCAATTCCAGTTAACCACGGAACGGCTGCTCGCCGAACGCCGCAAGCGCCAGCTGCCGGTGGACCACAAGATTCTGGCCGGTTGGAACGGCCTGGCACTGACGGCGTTGGTGGCGGGTGCGCGGCAGCTGGATGATGTGCGTTACCGGCAGGGTGCACGGAAGATACGCAACTATCTGCTCGAAACGCTGTGGGATGGTCAGCGCCTGTGGCGTGCACGTGGCAAGCGCGGTGAACTGGGGCAGGCGACGCTGGAGGATTATGCCTTTGCCGCGCAGGGCCTGCTGGACTGGGCAGAGCTGACGAACAGCAAGACAGACCGGCAAGTGGTGCGGCGTTGGGTCGATGATGCCTGGCGACGTTTCCACGATGGCAGCGGCTGGCGCCTGTCCGATCAGATGCTGCTGCCCAGCGGCTACGGTGTCGCCATGTTCAGTGACAGCCCATTGCCCTCGCCATCCGTGGTACTGATGCGCACGGCCTGGCGGCTGGCCGATGCGGAGGGTGACAAGGCCCTGCGGGCGCGGGTTCTGAAGGCGGCGGCCAGCGACCACACTGAACTGGAAACGGCGGCATTCGAATATGCCGGGCAGGTTGAACTGCTGGCGGAGATTGTACGTTAGTGTAGTGTCCGGTTAATAGGTAGAACGATGGTTTCGTTGGTATTAATCTCTTCGGGTCAAATTCCCCACAGCTCGCCTAAAGCGCCTACTTTTGGTGCTGCGATTATCCTAGAATCCTCAGTTGACCGCTCCATTCTGATGCTAACTTATTGATATGGAAGTTATTGACATCGATTTACGACTTCACCTGCTGGGTGAGCCACGCTACGGGGTGAATTGCACGCTTGCGGTGATGCATGGCTGCGTTGCAACTCCTTGGAATAGAACAACT
>JAJRWE010000139.1 GCA_024276955.1 Gammaproteobacteria bacterium | reverse complement strand
GTACAAGTGCGGCGCGCACTGATCGGCTACCTGCTGCACCGCCTGTCAGTGGACACCACGGCGGATCACAGCATGAATCCCAACGCCCACCAGCTCATCCTGCTGAATCGGGACGAGATCGAAGCCTTTGCGGGTTGGGCGCTTTTTTAAAGGCACGCCTAATCATCGATTGCGCAGAGGACGTAATCGATGATTAGGCTCGCCTTTAAGCCGTAGCCTGGGCGCACAGGGCGGCGACCTCGGCTCCTTTGGCCCGGGCCAGATGGTGCCCGAGTTTGATCGAGTGGTTTTCAGCGCCGAAGTGAACACGGTGCAATGCCCGGTCAAGACCCAGTTTGGTTATCATTTGCTGGAAGTGACCAGCCGCACAGATTAACGAACAGCCCGGATGCTGCTGTGCAACATCCGGGCTATTCCACCAAACACCACAGAAAAAACCCGTAGGAGCGGGCCATGCCCGCGATACCCCTATTAGAGAATACCCGTGTAGGAGCGGCTTCAGCCGCGATAGATTTCTCATCGGATTGAAATATAAGCGCGTAGGCTAGGGTGAGGAACGAACCCCAACCTACCGGACTGAGATATTTTCTATCAGCCGTTTGCCGTGTATCACTGCCACGACCAGGAGGGCTTGTAACACCGCTCTGCGGTGTTACAAGCCATGAAAAGTTCTCGATCGATGCGGTTCGCAAGCTCACCGCATCCTACGGGCTACGGGCTGAATCGGGACGAGATCGAAGCAGGTAGGGTGGGCACGTTTTATGTGCCCACGCGGTTGACTCACATTCTCACATTCTGAGCGCCACAGGATGTGTCACACCGCAGAGCGGTGCCACAAGTTCATCGCCGAAAGGCGTAAAACGCAGTCGCACTAGAAAAACTCCCTACTACAAATATCAGTGGCCAGTTCAACTGAGCTCCATAATATGCAGCAATAATCAAACCTGGAATAGATAAACAAGCAACGATACAAATCGAATTACGAACCCAAGGCGACACGGAAAAAGGTGAAGAATATTGCATAACATTACTCCCCTTTATTTTTAGCGTTGAGAGCATCGGAGTTAAGAATTACACGTTTGGGCTTATTTGTACGTTTGGATTTAATATTGAGCCAGGTAGGGTGGGCACGTTGTATGTGCCCACGCGGTTGACTCACATTCCGCGTGGGCATGAAAAGCCTGCCCACCCTACTTGACTACCGCCCTACAAAATCAATCCTTCACCGGCGGAGGCGCCAACACCTCCCGCGACCCATTCGACTGCAATTCACCCACAACACCCGCCATCTCCATCTCCTCGACCATCCGCGCGGCACGGTTATAACCAATCTTCAAACGCCGCTGCACACCGGAAATAGAGGCCTTGCGTGTTTCGGTGACGATCTTCACGGCTTCGTCATAGAGCGGATCAGACTCACCTTCGCTGTCACCACCGGCACCGGGTAGACCACCCATATCCGTCCCGCCGGCGGCCCTTCCAGTATCTCGTCGATGTATTCGGGGGCTCCACGGCCGTGCCAGTCTTTCACCACGCGGTGCACTTCGGCATCCGACACAAACGCGCCATGCACACGCATGGGAATGCCCGTGCCGGGCGGCAGATACAGCATATCGCCGTGGCCGAGCAGTTGCTCGGCACCGCCCTGGTCGAGGATGGTGCGCGAATCCACCTTGGCGGAAACCTGGAAGGCGATGCGGGTGGGGATATTGGCCTTGATGAGGCCGGTGAGCACGTCCACCGACGGCCGCTGCGTGGCCAGAATCAGATGGATTCCAGCGGCACGGGCCTTTTGCGCCAGACGGGCGATAAGCTCTTCGACCTTCTTGCCCACCACCATCATCATGTCCGCCAGCTCATCGATCACCACGACGATCTGCGGCAGGGATTCGAGGTAGCGCACGTCGTCCGGCTCAATGGGGGTGAACAGGGGGTCCTTGATGGGCTCGCCGGCGTCGCTGGCGTCTTTCACCTTGCGGTTGAAGCCGGCGACGTTACGCACGCCGAGGGTGGCCATGAGCTTGTAGCGGCGTTCCATTTCCGCCACGCACCAGCGCAGGGCGTTGGCGGCCTCTTTCATGTCCGTAACCACCGGCGCCAGCAGGTGCGGGATGCCTTCATACACCGACAATTCCAGCATTTTCGGGTCGATCATGATCATGCGCATGTCGTTTGGGGTGGCGTTGTAGAGCATCGACAACACCATGGCGTTGAGGCCCACGGACTTGCCGGAGCCGGTGGTGCCGGCCACCAGCAGGTGCGGCATCTTGCCCAGGTCGGCCACCACGGGACTGCCGCCGATGTCCACGCCCAGGGCCATGGTCAACGGTGATTTGTTACACGCCTGTTCGTAGGCGGAGGACTTGATGACCTCGGACAGGCGCACCATTTCACGGATTTCGTTGGGGATTTCCAGGCCCACGGTGGGCTTGCCGGGGATCACTTCCACCACCCGCACGCTGATGGCCGACAGGGAGCGCGCCAGATCCTTGGCGAGATTGGTGATGCGGCTGGCCTTGACGCCGGGCGCGGGGGCCAGCTCGTAACGGGTGACCACCGGACCGGGGTGCACGGCGACCACTTCCACTTCAACGCCGAAGTCGGCCAGCTTCAGCTCCACCTGACGCGACACCGCCTCCAGCGCCGCGGCGGAGACGTCGGACTTGCGCTCGTCGGCGGGGTCGAGCAGGGCCAGCGGCGGCAGGGTGCCTTCCACCGGGGCGTCGAACAACGGCACCTGGCGCTCTTTTTCCGCACGCTCGGAGACTACCGGCGCCTGCTTGATCACCGGCTCGATGCGCGGCGGCTTGCGCTTGGCGACCTTCTGTTTGCTGACCTTGACCGACGCCTCGCGCTTGCGGCGGGCGCGGCGGGCCTGCAGATTTTCGCGGAATTGCCAGATGCGCTCGCGGATGCCACCGAGAATGTTCAGGGTCAGGCGGCCGGTGCTGTCCATGAGCCAGAACCACGACAGGCTGGTGAGCAGGGTCACGCCGCTGAGGAACAGGGCGACCAGGAACAGGGTGCTGCCCACCGGGTTGAGTACGCCCACCATGCCGCCGCCGACGACGTCGCCCAGCACCCCGCCGGAGCCCACCGGCAGGTGCGAGAAATCGGCGAAGTGCAACGCCGCCAGGCCGGTGCCGGCGCCCAGGGTAAGGATGAAACCGACGAAGCGCAGGGCACCGTGGCGCAGGTCGAAAGGGGTCTGCTGTTTGCGTCCGGCATACAGCAGCCAGCCGGCATAGGCCACGCCGAGGGGGATCAGGTAGGCCAGGTAGCCGAACAGATACAGCGACACATCGGCGAACCAGGCGCCGATTACACCGCCGGCGTTGACGATATGGTCCGTGCTCTCGCTGTGTGACCAGGCGGGATCGGCGGGGTCGTAGGTGCCCAGCGCGGCGAACAAAAACAGCGCTGTGGCGCTGAAGACGATCAGCGCGCCTTCGCGCAGGCCGCGCACCATGTGGCCGGCCAGTGGCGTGCCGTCCTTGGGCTGCGTGGCACCGCGGAGCGCCAGTGACTTTCGGGTGAGTGTCTTTTCGGTTGGCTGTGCCAAGGGTATGTTCCTGATGTGTTTGCTGATAGGTAAGCGGTGATGCCGGCCGCCGAGCCGTAGGAGCGGGCCATGCCCGCGATTGTCTGCCATGCCAATAGTATATGGGCTGCCCTGCGTTCCCTGTGGCTTTTACCGGCAATTCGCGGGCATAGCCCGCTCCTACATCCGTGGCTTGAAATAGGCTTATATTACCAGCTCTTGCAGGGCCGGGTGGATGATCTCACCGCCGTCCACGTTGATACCGCGCGACAGCTCCGCATCGGCCCGCCAGTCACCGCTGGCGAGGCGTGAGACGTAGGGGATCAACGCCGCGCTGAGGGCCTGCGAGGCGCTGCGCGGCACTGCCCCCGGCATGTTGGTGACGCCGAAGTGGATCACACCGTCGACGATGAACGTGGGATCGGCATAGGTGGTGGGGCGGGTGGTCTCGATACAGCCGCCCTGATCCACGGCGATGTCGATGATGGCGCTGCCCTCGCCCATCTCGCGCACCGTGTCGGCGCTGACCAGGTGTGGCGCGCGCTTGCCCGTAATCAGCACGGCGCCGATCAGCAGGTCGGCTTCCACCACCGCCTCGTGCAGGGCGTCCGGGTAGGGATGCAGGGCGGTGACATTGTTGCCCAGGGCGCGCATGCGTTCCAGCTTGTCGCGCTGGCGATCGAATACCGTTACCTCAGCTCCCATCGCCGCGGCCAGCAAAGCGGCATTGCCCCCGGCCACGCCGGCACCAAGAATCACCACCCGCCCCCGCTCCGCCGCCGGCAGGCCACCCAGCAGGATGCCCTTGCCACCCTGCGGCCGATGCAGCAGGTGGGCACCCACTTGCACCGCCACGCGCCCGGCGATGTCGCTCATGGGCGCCAGCAGGGGCAGCCAGCCGCTGTCGGCTTCCACCGTCTCGAAGGCCACGGCGGTGAGACCCACGGCGCACAGTTGCTGCATCAGCCCGGTGGCGGCGGCGAGGTGCAGGAAGGAGAACAGCAGGTGATCATCGCGCAGCAGGGCGACTTCTTCAGGCTGTGGTTCCTTGACCTTGACGACCAGCTCCGCGCCGCCATAGAGGGCCGCTGCATCGGCCACCAGCTCGGCCCCGGCGGCGTGATAGCGGGCGTCATCATAGCCACTTTGCAAGCCTGCGCCCTGCTCCACCAGCACCGAGTGGCCCTCCATCACCAACTGCGCCACGGCGGCCGGCACCAGGGCGACGCGGCCTTCCAGGGTCTTTATTTCGCGTGGCACACCAATTCGCATGATTTCTCTCACCTCAACAATGTTCGCTGTCACGGGTTCGCGGGGCAGGTCTTGCGGTAGGGCTCATCGCCGAGGTATTGCCGCCATTCTTCCCTGCTGAAATTGCGGGTCACGCGCCGGCAGGCCTCCGCCAGCAGGTCGTCGATCGGCAAGAACCACACCCGGACAATACCGAATTGACTGGCGGCAGCGACATATTTGCCATCCGGACTGAATAATACCGCACCGACATTGCCCGGGTTAATCAGGCGCGCCACCTCCTCACCACCGGGCACCGCCCAGACCCGCGCCGAACCGTCCTGGCTCCCGGTAACGAGATAGGCGCCATCCGCACTGAAAGCGGCCGTGATCACCCGCATCTGGTGGCGCACACGGAATACTTCCTCACCACCCGGTAAAGCCCACAGTCGCGCCGTGTTGTCTCTGCCGGTCGATGCCAGATACTTCCCGTCCGGGCTGAAGGTCACACTCTCCAGCCCGCCCCGATCATGTTCCAGCCGGGCGACTTGTTTCATCGTGGCCGCATCCCACAAGCGGGCGCTGCTATCTCCGGGAGAGCCTGAGGCGGTGGCCAGATACTTGTTCCCTGGGCTGAAGGCGACGTCCACCACTTTGTCCTGGCCAATCGTCGCAAGCTGCTCTGCGCTTTCGGTATCCCAGAGGCGCGCAATAGACTCTTTGTCCAGCGTCACCAACTGCCTCCCCGAGGGACTGAAAAGCACCCTTTCAACCTTTGGCACGGGATGCTTGATGCGCTGCAGCTCCTGACCGTCGGCCACGTTCCAGATACGGGCATAGCCATCGAAACCGGCACCGGCGAGGCGGCCTCCGTCCGGGCTGAAGGCAAGATCCTCTACCGTCTCCATATTCGCCATTTTGAATCGTTCTTCACCACTGGTCACGCTCCAGAGCCGGGCCGTTCCGTCCTCGCTCCCCGTCGCCAGCATTTGACCATCGGGGCTGAAGGTGACGGCCTGAACCCGGCCGTCATGGCGCAGGCGCTGAACCTCCTGCCAGTCCGTTGTCTCCCAGATGCGCGCGGTATTCTTGCGACTGGCGGTGGCCAGGAATTTTCCATCCGTGGAGATGGCCAGGGTGGAAGAACGAAAACCCTCGTAGTCCAATTCCGCGATGGGCCGGGTGAGCAGAACCAAATCGTCCCGCAATACCTTCTCGGCCTCTGCCGAAGGCCGCCGCCGCAAGGCTTCGACCGCCAGCAGGGTGCTACGCTGCAATAGCTCCTCGCCCCCCTTGCTCTCCAGAAAAGTCCACCAGTAATCGCGTCCATCCACATACTGTTTGAGGAGTTGCCTTCTAGTTTCGATGGCGCCCCGCACCAGATCGGCCGTCAGGGCGACCTCGGCCTGCTCCTTCTGCTGCTGATAGAGCAGCCCGCCGATTCCCCCGCCGACCAGTACCAGCACCAACACGGCCAGCTGCACACGCCGCTTTGTCGCCCGCTGCCGGCGACTGCCGGTCTTTGGGGGTGCGCTCACGCGTTTCGTGGCCGTACTTTCTGACCCCGGCTGCGCCGGCGTCGAGGGAGTGGTCATGAGGCTGACGATGTCATGCGCCAGCGCTTGAAACGGCGCGGCATCCTCCTCACCGGTCCAGCCGGTAAAATCCGCCGTTTGCAGTTGGCGAAACACCAGTGGCGGCCGGGCATCATCAATCACGATCGGCACCAGTTTTCCGCGTCGACGCGCCTCACTGGCCTCGGCCAGCACCCAGTCCGAGTCCACCGAATGCCGGGACCAGACAACAATCACACAGCGGGCGCTGCCCAGTGCCGTCTCGATGACCTGAGAAAACTTCTCGCCGGTGCGGATGGCGGAATCCCACCACACCGACCAGCCGTGTGCCTGTAACGCCGTCACCAGGGCTTGAACGTGTTCCCGGTCTTCGCGGGCGTAACTGATGAAGATATCGTTCATCCAGCCTCCCTCTTCGTCCACTCCGCCATCCAGGCGCTGTTCTCCACCGAAATGGCCGACTCGCAGGCCTCGAGGAAACGAATACGCGCCTGTTCGCTCTGATCACCTTGCTGCCATCGGACCAACAGGGCTTCGAGACGCCGGGCGGTGGCCTGATAACTGATCACCAGATAGCTATGACGCCCGGCATAAAGATAAGCGGCCACCGCCGTCGCCGCCACCCCCAGCACCGCCACCCAGGCCGAGATGGCCCCGGCAAGCCCCAATCCGCCCAGGGCGCCCAGCGCCACCGCCAAGCCGCTGAAGATCAGGCGTGAGCGGTTGCCCTGCCTCAGGATGCTCAGGTGTTTGGCGGCCATGGGGGTGTAATAATGCTCCACCTGCTCCCTGACCCGTTGCTGGACATAGGTATCGACAGAGAACGGGCCTTGCGGCAGATGCTTGCGCTTCTCGTCCGCAGACAGGGGCAGCACCATCAGGTCCGAGCTGTCATCCTCCAGCGACTGTGCCCGATCCAGCAGGTGTTTCCCTGCCTCATCGCCCTGGTAAGGCGGCACCTGGGTCAGGTAGCGGTAGGCCTCCGACTTCAGGGCCTCGGCCACGGAGCGGGCCCGCACCCAGCTGCGTTCGATGTCCGGGTTGAGGAATTCCTTGCCGAAAAAGGCGGCGAAACCGATGGCGACGGCACTGAGACCACCAAACAACTGCGTCAACCAGGCGGGCTGCCAGTCGATGGACTGCTGGCAGAGGGTGCCGAACACGGCGCCGAGCAGGGTGAGCAGCAGCATCCACCAGCGCCAGCGGGTCAGAGCAGCCTTTTGCTGCCGCGCCGTGGCCGCGAAACCGCGGTATAGGCCCCAGGCGTAAGCGAGGGCCGGGTCGTCGTTATGGGTTCTGGGCGTGGGTAAATCCATCTGCCAGGCGTCCTGTTTTTTGTCTGCCTGTTCAGTGTGGCATTTTTTTCCTGTCTTGGCCCCTGCGGCATTCCAGGCGTCCCTTCTTCACGAATACGGGGGATGATTTAAGCCAGCGCTTTCCGTAGTATTACCCTCCATCGTTGCCACCCATTTATACCCTTGAAAGAGCACTAGCCATGAGCGAAACCAAACACTGCAAACTGCTGATCCTCGGCTCCGGCCCCGCCGGCTACACCGCCGCCGTCTACGCCGCGCGCGCCAATCTCCAGCCGGTGCTGATCACCGGCATGGAACAGGGCGGCCAGCTCACTACCACCACCGAGGTGGACAACTGGCCCGGCGACTATGAGGGCGTACAAGGCCCGGAACTGATGGAGCGCATGCGCAAGCACGCCGAGCGCTTCAACACCGAGATCATCTTCGACACCATCAACAAGGCCGAACTGACGGAGCGCCCCTTCAAACTGACGGGCGACAGCGGCGTCTACACCTGCGATGCACTGATTATCGCCACCGGCGCTTCGGCCATGTATCTGGGGCTGGACTCGGAGGAGGCCTTCAAGGGCCGCGGCGTCTCAGGCTGCGCCACCTGCGACGGTTTCTTCTACAAGGGCAAGCCGGTGGCGGTGATCGGCGGCGGCAACACGGCGGTGGAAGAGGCCCTGTATCTGGCCAACATCGCCTCCCACGTCACCGTGGTGCATCGCCGCGACAAGTTCAAATCGGAAAAGATTCTCTCCGACCAGCTGATTGAAAAGGCCAAAAACGGCAACATCAGCATTGAGTGGAATCACGAGCTGGACGAAGTGCTGGGCGACAACATGGGCGTCACGGGCATGCGCATCAAGAGCACGGTGGACGGCAGCACCCAGGAGATCAAGGTGGACGGCGTCTTCATCGCCATTGGCCACAAGCCCAACACCGACCTGTTCAGCGGACAGCTGGACATGGAGCACGGCTATCTGAGCGTGCAGAGCGGCTCCAACGGCAATGCCACGCAGACCAGCATCACCGGTGTGTTCGCCGCCGGGGACGTCGCCGATCACATCTATCGTCAGGCCATCACCTCGGCCGGCTCCGGCTGCATGGCGGCGCTGGACGCGGAGCGCTACCTGGATAACCAGGAATAGTCGGCGACCGAATACGTCAGCCAAAAAATATAGCCCCCCAAGTGGGAACTACGAAAAACTAATAAAAACGCCGCGCTCCGAGAGGGCCGCGGCGTTTGTCATGCCAATACAGATATTTCCAGCAGTGGCGTCAGCTCTTTCTCTCCCAGCGCCAGCTAAATGCCCAGTTGAAACTCTGGTCGATGATTTGCCTTGTGCCGGATGACTCCATCCAGCCCGTGATCCGCCAATTATAGCCAACCGAACCGGTAATGAGCGTTCCCACTTCACCATTGCCGACAATGTCATAATTGCTGTCCAGACGGGACACCATCACCGCAATACTGCAGTCTACACGGGGATCATCGCTGCAATCAGTGACAATGCTTGAACCCAATTGAGACAGCTGATTCCAGTACAGCTCATCAAACTGCTCACGCCGCCAGGGGATTTCATCGTTAGGCAACAAAACGGGAAGGGTGACCGGTGCCCCCTGACCGTTAGTATTCATTGTCCACGTTAATTCCCATAACGCCGTGTCCGCAGGCACAAATCCGGCACCAATATAATAACCTGCTGTATTAATATTGTTATCGAAGGCCCTCACCGTGCCACTGCTGTCGCGTATCGCCATAAAGGTCGCCGTGTCCGGATCAACCTCAGGGGTAAATTCATCCAGAAAGGCGTCGATACCACGGGAATCCGCCACAAATTCAGTCGTAAAAAAATCGAAACGGAGTGGATCAACAGCGGCAATAGTCTGTAACTCACTGTCAAAGTTCGCATTGATTGTCGCCAGTGCCTGCTCGAGATCGGCACGCTGCCAATTATCGGCCTGGATTTTCCAGTCGGAAAAGGCCGCCGTCAGACTTGACTGATAGGCCAGCACCAAGGCCAGGGTGGTGAAAGGTGTCGCATTGGCCACCCCGGCACCGGAGGCGTAGCTGTACATCACCGGCAAGCTGCTATCCTTCGGTTCGATACGGATCAGGTACGGCCCTGGATGCGCTTCCAGGTTGACGCTGTAGCGGCCCTCGGCATCGCTATCGACCACCAGCGTGTTACCCTCCCGGTCAATGATGGTCAGGGTGGCTGCAACAGGCGCGCCAACCGCTACGGTACCACTGAGCTGCCGGTTGACTGTCGGTGCCGGGGGGTCGACTTTGAGCAATGGCTCGCTGTCTCCGCCCCCACAGGCAAAGAGAATCAGCGCAATGGGAATAACGATCAACAACCTCAGTGTTCCATACATTTCCTTAATCTCCTGTTCGAGAAATCCATTAACTGCATCGAAGCATGCCTTGACATAACGCCCGCTCGCCTGAACATATCACAAACTGAGCGCGCCTTTTACCCGACATCTATCAACAACCGGACCCGTGTCCCGCCGGACAACGAATCGATACTGAGCGTCGCCCCCAACTGTTCCGCCCGGTATTGCATGTTTTTTATACCCCGCCCCTGTCGACTCACCGCATCCAGGCCGCCGGCAATGCCAATACCATAATCAATCACGTCGACATACACCTGCCTGTTTTCCGCACCAATCACTCCCGTTGCCAGCATCATCTTTTCTGACTGGGCATGCTTGATGCTGTTGGCAATCGACTCCTGCACGATGCGCATGATATGCAGGCTGCGCCTGGGGCTCATGTTTTTCATTTCCGGC
>JAJRWE010000138.1 GCA_024276955.1 Gammaproteobacteria bacterium | reverse complement strand
GCCATCGCCCTGACCATTGGCGTGGTGTTCCTGTTTCTGGCCCATCTTCGCCAGGCGGCCATCATCGCCATTTCCATCCCGGTGTCGTTTCTGATGACCTTTTCGCTCATGTGGCTGGCGGGCATCGACCTCAACATGATCACCATGTCGGCCCTCATCCTCTCCATCGGCCTGCTGGTGGACGACAGCATCGTGGTGCTGGAGAACGTCCACCGGCACCTGGAAATGCCGGGAAAGAGCCCGGCCCAGGCGGCCATCGAGGGCACGGAGGAGATCTTTCTCGCCGATCTGGCCGGCACCGTGACCACGCTTTCGGTGCTGATTCCGCTGATGTTCCTGGGCGGCTTCGTCGGCAAGCTGTTTTCGCCCCTGGCCTTTACCCTCGGCTTCGCCCTGGCATCCTCCTTCATCGTCTCGGTGACCCTGATCCCGCTGCTCACCGCCCTCTGGCTGCGGCCCCATCACGAGACACGGGCGGGACGCCTGGAAAAACTGGTAGCGCCGTTTACCGTCTTCATGGAAGGATTGCGTGAGGGCTATCTGGCCCTGTTGCACTGGGCTTTGGATAACCCGAAAAAGACCTTGCTGGCGGCTTTCATTCTGCTGCTGGTCAGTGTGCGCACCATGGTGTTCATCGGCAGCGAGATGCTGCCGCGCTTTGACTCGGGCAATTTCCAGTTGAGCGTCGACACCCTGCCGGGCACGCCGCTGGCGCAGACCATGGATGCCGTTTCCCGCCTGGAGGCATCCCTGTTGCAGCGTGAGGGCGTGGTGGCGGTGAGCACCCAGGCCGGCTTCGAGGCCGGCGCCCACTTCCTGGGGGATCGCGGTGCGCTGGACGTCAATCAGGCGAGCATCACCGTCAACCTGTCACCGCGCACCGAGCGCAGCGACACCATCTGGGACGTGATGCGCGACATCGAGGCCGAGGCGGCGACCATCCCGGGCCTGGCCCTGGCGGTGGCGAAGGAAAAGGGCGGCACGGCCCGCGCCACCACCAGCGCCCCCATCGACGTGCGCATCAGTGGCTCGGACGTGGCGGAGCTGGACCGCCTCGGCAGCGAAGTGCTGGCAATCCTGCAACGGGTGCCCGGCGTGCGCAGCCCCTACAAGAACTGGGCTCTGGACACGCCGGAGACACGGGTGGAAATCGATCACGCGCGCGCCAGCGAACTGGGCCTGACCGGCAAGGAGATCGCCCGCGTGGTCTACCAGGCCCTCGAAGGCCGGGTGGTGACGCCTTATCGGCAGCCGGAAAACCGCGATCTCGATGTCTATTTGCGTTATGCGGAGACGGAACGGGAGCAGCTGTCCGACCTCGGCAACGTGGTGATCACCAGCGCGGACGGGCGCCAGGTACCCCTGCGCGACGTGGCGACGCTGGTTTCCACCTTCGGGCCACGCATCGTCACCCGCGAGGATCTGATGCAGACCCAGAACGTGCTGGCCTTCCATTTCGGCCGGCCGCTGTCGGAGGTGATCGCGGATATCAATGGAGAGCTGGCCAGGCTCGACCTGCCGCGCGGCTATTCCATCGACATCACCGGCGAGCAGCGCGATTTCGAAGAGGCGAAGACACGCATGGTGCGCGCCCTGGGGCTGGGCATTCTGGCCGTCTATTTGGTGTTGGTGGCCCAGTTTCGCTCCTTCAAACATCCCCTGACCATCATGGTGGCGATTCCGCTGCAATTCGTCGGTGTCGCCGCGGCGCTGCTGGTGGCCGGCAAGTATCTCTCCATGCCGGCCATGCTGGGTATCATCCTGCTTACTGGCACGGTGGTGAACAACAGCATCGTGCTCATCGACTACATCCTGCAGCGCCGCCGCGAAGGCATCGATCTGCGCAAGGCAATCATGGAATCGGTGTCGGTGCGCTACCGGCCCATCATGATGACGGCGCTGTCGGATGTCGCCGGCATGCTGCCGCTGGCGCTGGAAATGGCCGTCGGCTCGGAGCGTTTCTCGCCGCTGGCCACGGTAGTGATCGGCGGCGTGCTGGCGGCCACCTTCCTGACCCTGATCGTGATCCCGGTGATCTTCCTGCTGCTGGAAAGACGCGCCGCTGCGAAAGGCCTGGATAAAACACCTGCAACAAAGACGCTCTGATTTTTCCGGTATACCAGGAGACAACCATGAACATCCCGCAAAACAAACGCTCGTCAGGAATCTGGATCGCCATCTTTGTGCGCAGGAAACTGCTGATCCGCGCCGATGAAATCATTCAGCAGAAATAGGGTAGGGCGATATTGGCCGGGGAACTGGAAGCCATGGGTAAGCCCCACGAACCGTTGCTACCGTACTGCTCACGCTATTTGCCGGAATCAGCCTGCGGTCTTCAAGAGGTGCTGGCCGGAACGAACCAGATAGTAAGTCAATCCCAGCAGCAAGGCCGCGCCGCTCCACATGCCCAGATCAATCCAGGTGGGGTGTGTTTCCGCCACCGGCAGCATGATGACTTCACGTACGACAACGACCAGTGCAACCTCGATAAATATTGCGACATCAATGGCGCCTCCTCGCAGGTGGTCGAGTTCCGTATTGATGAGTTCCACCATGGTCCAAAGTAATAACAGAATGCCGAGGGCATGCAGAAATCCTTTTATCAATGAGTGGCTTTGAATGGCCAAGTAGATATCGTGAAAAAAAAGTGCGCTAAGCAGGGCGGTGGCGCTGACGAGTGCCAGACTGATCACGATGTGCGTCAGACGACTCGTCCAGGTCAGTAGTTTTGTCGTGTGGTCAATCAATGTTTTCATGATTCGAGAGCCATGGATTTAAGTTGTCAATTGGTTGGCTGGGCAAACAGTCTGTACCGTGAAGGTGCTTAAGGGGGATTTCGTCAATGTCACATATCCCGCCTTGGCCGCGATGGCCTGTCCTTGTGCTGAACGGGCGAAATCGAGAAAGGCGCGCAGGTTTGGCGCCATTTCGCGGCCTGGCGGCAGATTGTAGGCAATGGCCAGGGTGCGGGTGAGGGGATAGCGCCCGCTGCGGATCGCCTCTGCCGTGGGGGCGGTGGCGGGTTCGCCGCTGCGGTGAGCCACAGGGATGGCACGCAGGCCGGGATCGCGCAGGGCACTGCTGGCGAAGCCGATGGCGGTTCGGTCACGGTTGATGGCCACCTGCACGCCGCCGGGGCCGGGTACCGCGTTGAAGTTGGGGCGGAAGTCACCACCGCACAGCGCCTTGCGGCGAAACAGAGAGTAGGCCCCGCTGTTGTCGGTGAGGCCGACGGTGCTGATGGGCAGCCGTGCCAATTCGCCGGACACGCCCAGTTCGCCCCAACTGCGAATAGGCCTTTGGGCACCGCAGCGCAGCGTGTTGGAGAAGACGGCATCGAGCTGGGGCAGACTTATCTGTGGCAGTGGATTGGCGGCGTTAACAAATACCGCAACGCCGTCGAGCGCCACCGGCATCGTAGAGGGCGCGTAATCGTAGCGGTCGATGAAATGCTGCCGCTGGCGCTTGTTCAGTGGTGTGCTGGTCAGTACCGCTTCGGCGCTGCCATTGAGCAGGGACTCCAGGCCCACCGCGCTGCCGGGGTCGGCGACGGTAAGGGAGACTGCCGGATAGCGCAGACTGAAGGCCTCGGCCCACAGGCTCACCAGGTTGGAGAGGGCGGTGGAGCCGGTGAGTGTAAGTTGTCCGGTCGGGGGCAATGACTCAGGTTGTGAAGAGCCGTCATCCGCCCTGGCGGGGTGTGTGGCAAACAGCGACAGCGCAGTGAACAGCGTGATCAGGAGGGTTGGCAGGCGCATTGGCGCCAAGGTGGTAGCAGGCATGGTTAGATCCCTCATTTCCTGCGTCCGAAGGCATGCAGGGGCTGTTGCAGGCGAGCCAGGAAACCGCGATGCCGCGACGTTCCCCGCTCCATATGGCGATAGACTCGTACCTTGACCCAGTCGGTGACCAGGGCGGAGGCGATGGAGTATCCCCAGATGAGGGTTATCTCCGGCCAGGTGATGGGTGTAATGAGGCCGAAACCATAGGCCGCCAGCAGGGTGGCCGCCAGTTTGGTGATGACCGCCGACCAGACCATGATGGGCGCCGGCCAGGGCTGCTTCCAGAAGTGGTCCTTGGTACGGGCGACGAACAGCACCAGGTGTCCGGCGACGGCCATCTTGAGGAATACATAAGTCTGGATCTGGGTCACGTCCAGATGCAGCCAGTCCATGGCTATCAGCAGCATGCCGAAGCTGCCGACGACGCCGACGATGCCCATGGCGGTGGCCACGGTGATCACCTGTTGCATGTTCCAGCGCACCGGGTTCTTCTCCAGGCCGGTGTGATCGTAGGCGATAGTCATGATGGGCACGTCGTTAAAGAAGGCCAGCAGGATAATCATGATCGCCGTAATGGGATAGAAGTCGAAAAAAATCATCGCCAGCACGACGAAGAACATGATGCGGATGGTTTCGCTGATGCGGTAGATGGCGTAGGCGTTCATGCGTTCGAAGATACGCCGTGCCTCCTCGATGGCATTGACGATAACCGACAGTCCCGGCGCGGTCAGCACCAGATCGGCAGCGGCGCGCGCGGCATCGGTGGCGCCACTCACAGCGATGCCTACGTCGGCCTGCTTGAGGGCGGGGGCGTCGTTGACACCGTCGCCGGTCATGCCGGTGATGTGGTTGCGTTTTTGCAGGATCTTGACGATGGCGAATTTGTGTTCGGGAAAGACCTCGGCAAAGCCGTCGGCCTTTTCCACGGCCTCGATGCTGCTTTTGTGGTCTGTGCCATCACCGTGGGCCGGCAAGGCATCCGCCCTGAGAATGTTGCTACCCAGTCCCAGCTTGGCGGCGATCTGCTTGGCGATGGCGAGGTTGTCGCCGGTTACCATTTTCATGTTGACGCCATAGGTGCGTGTATTGGCTATAGTCTCTGCGGAGTCTTCGCGAGGCGGGTCAAATAGGGAAAGAATGCCAAGAAAGGTCCAGCCGACGGCGCCGCTGTCCCTGCGTGCCACACCCAGGGCGCGGTAGCCCTGTACAGCAAAGGCATCGACGACCTGTTGGGCACGAGCCTGCATATCACCCGAGAGCCCGGCCATTTCCATAATGACCTGCGGTGCGCCCTTGGCCACCTGGAAGGTACTGCCACTGGCATCCTGGATGGTTGCTTCGGTGCGCTTGTGTACCGGGTCAAAAGGGACGAAGGCGGTTTGACGAAAGGCCGTGAGGCGATTTTTGTCCTGCACGCCCTCTAATACCGCCTCGTCGATGGCATCCTTATCTTCTTCGCGTGAGGCCAGCGCCGCGGCCAGCAGTACCTCTTGCTCATCTGCGGCGTGAAAGATCTCGATCTCACCCAGAGTCAACTTGTTCTGCGTCAGGGTGCCCGTCTTGTCCGAGCACAGCACATCCATGCTGGCCATCTCCTCGATGGACTCCAGCCGGGTGACGATGGCCTTGCGCTTCGACAGCGCCATGGCGCCCACTGCCATGGTCATGGACAGCACCGCCGGCATAGCGACAGGGATGGAGGCAACGGTGAGGATGAGTGCAAACTGCACCAGATCCAGCCAGGGCGCATGACGATGCAGCTGAACGAGAACGAGGATGGCCACCAACGCCAGGCTAACGTAGATTAGATAGTCGCCAATGGTCAACACCGCCTTCTGAAAATGGGAAACGGTCTTCGCCTGTTGCACTAGGCTGGCGGTCTTGCCGAAACGGGTGTTGGTGCCGGTGGCGGTCACCTCCGCCACGACCTCACCCTGCTTGACCACGGTGCCGGAAAAGGCATCATCACCGGTGCGTTTGGTCACCGGCAGGGACTCGCCGGTGAGGGCTGACTGATCGACACTAAGGTAGTCACCCTCCACCAGCTTGACGTCGGCCGGGATCACGTCACCGAGACGGATGCGCACGATATCGCCCGGTACCAGTTGCCGGGCATCGATCTCCTGCCACTGGCCATCACGCCGTACACGGGCCTTCAGGGCCAATTGTTTCATCAATGCCGCTACGGCATTGCCGGCCGTGAATTCCTGCCAAAAACCGATGGCAGCGTTGAACACCAGCAGAGCAACAATGATCCAGAAGTCGGCCCAGTGTCGCACCAGACCGGAGAGAATGGCCGCCACCTCGATCATCCACGGGATGGGCCCCCAGAAATAGCCAAACAGCTTGCGTAGGGTAGAAACCTTTTTCTCTTTCAGGGCATTGGGGCCGTACTGAGCCAGACGACGGGCGGCCTCATCGCTACTGAGACCCTGATCAGGAACACCGGTGCCGGTGACTTCATTGGAATCAATCATTGCGCGTGTCTCTTTCTTGGGGATGGCAAATTTTTGTTCAGGGGTGCTTTTGCTGTTTGTGCGGAAGCCAGTGTTCCAGCTCCTCATCAAGTTCACTCTGTAGCTTTTTCTCATCCTGTATTAATAGCGACAATTCCCGTTGGACAAAGCCGCGCTTGGTGATCCCACGGTAAATCAGTTCCAATAACAGGCTGCCACTCAAGACGATACAGGTGCCATAGAAACTGCCCCGGTCAGTATTCCACTGATAAATCAGCAGCAGCAGAAAGACCATGGAGACGACCAGAAAACCTGTCGCAATAATTAGGGGGTTGCCCCCGTATCGGTCTTTCAATTTCCAGTGAGAGTAGAGTACAAAAAGGTAGATGACCATGAAGACACCGCTGGTAATCGAGGCGATGCCATTCAGATTAAATGTGAGTGCAAAAATAATGCCGAGGGCGGCAGTGAAGTAGAGCCCCTCGCCAGAGCCGAACCATAGTTTGCGATTGAATTCCCGTGGCAGCTCTCCATCCTTTGCCAGGGCGTAGGCCACGTTGGCACCGCCGAACAGGGTGGCATTGAGGGCCGAGGCGATGGAGAACAGAGCGCCGAGCGAAATCAACAGGAAGCCGGTTTGCCCCAGGAAGGGTTCGGCGGCAACGGCCAGGGCATTGTCCTCTGCCTTTATCAAGGCGGGTAGTGTCAGGTTGCCCACTGCGACCAGCGACACCAGAATATAGACAACGCTAACGATTAATATACTGAGATAGATGGCGCGCGGAACATTTTTTTCTGGGTTCTGCATATGTTCAGAAGCATTGGTGACCAGTCCAAAGCCCATGTAAGAAAGAAAAAAGATAGCAATCGCATTCAAACTCCCGCTCAATGCCGAAGGCGTAAACGAAGGCGTGACAAGATAAGGCTTGATACTCCATATGCCGAGCACAACAAACAGGGCCAGAATCGAAAGCTTGATGATAACAATGATCAACTCAGCCTTGCCCACTGCAGAGGAGCCCAGCAGGCCCAGGGCCAGAAAGACAAGAACCACACCGGCTTCGGCGATAGATTCCGCCAGGGATGATGGTTGAATCTGTAGCAGCGGTAACAAATAGCTGGCAAAGCCTTTGGCAAATAAGGCAATAGAGACGACATAGGTTAGCCAGAATAAAAAACTCAGTG
>JAJRWE010000137.1 GCA_024276955.1 Gammaproteobacteria bacterium | reverse complement strand
GGCAGAGGCCGATATCTCTCTGCAACAGGTGGATGCACTGGCCTTCGGCCGTGGCCCCGGCGCCTTCACCGGTGTCCGTATCGGCGTGGGCGTGGCGCAGGGTGTGGCCTTTGGCGCGGATCTGCTGGTGTTGCCCATCTCAACCCTGGCGGCGCTGGCGCAGGCCACCGATGCCGCGCGGGTGCTGACGGCCATCGACGCGCGTATGGATGAGGTTTACTGGGGCCGGTACCGGCGCGATGAAAGTGGCTTGGTGCGTCTGCAGGGCGAGGAGTGCGTGGCCGCCCCCGATGCGACACCCGCCGTGGACGGTGAGGGCTGGCTGGGCGCCGGCAGCGGCTGGGGTGTGTACGGCGATAGCTTGTGCATGCGCCACGCCGGGCAGGTATCGGTGCAGGCACCGGAGGCCCTGCCGCGTGCGGCGGCGGTATCACAGCTGGGTGCCGCTGCCTTCGCTGCCGGCGAGGCGGTCAGCGCCGAGCAGGCCCTGCCGGTGTATCTGCGCGACAAGGTGACGTGGAAGAAGATACGCTGACAGGTGGGTGGTATACTTTATCTTCGCAGTAAAACAGTAGGGATAAAGCGGTTTGGTGATACTGGATAACAAGCGAACAATAGCTCTCGCTTTCAGTGGGGGCGGAACCCCGCATTTCACCCTGTCAACCTGCGGTAGTCCCGCTGTGCGTGGCACAAGATTTGTCATCCTCTGCTTTCTGCTCATTGCCTTACCGCTGCTGGCTGGCTGCGGTGGTATGGACGTCCCCTTGAGTGACAGCCGCTTCAATGCCCCCACCAGCAAACTGGAGGTGGTGCGCACCCTGGTCAGCCAGCGTGACCGCCGCCCCGCCGTTTTTCAGGAAAAAAATCTTGCCTATCTGGAGTTGCGTGGATTTAACCTGAGCGGTGTGACCTTCAGCAAGGCCTACATGGCCGGCATCGACCTGCGCGAGGCCAAGCTGATTCGTGCCAATCTGGAGGGCGCCGATCTCACCGGGGCGAATCTGGCCGGTGCCGACTTGCGCAGCGCCAACCTGCGCGGCGCCAATCTCACTGGCGCCGACCTCACCGGTGCCGATCTCGACGACGCCGATTTGACCGGTGCGGTTCTGCAGAACACCAATTTCAATCGCGCCCTGGTGCGGCGTATTACGCTGAAAGATGCCGTGCTCTATGAGGCAAAGTTCGTCAACGTCTATCTGGGTGAGACCAATCTGGGTGGACTGGATCTGCGTGAGGTGGACTTTCGCGGCTCGGATCTGAGCAACGTGGTGTTGCGGGGTTCAAACCTGGAGGCAACGGACCTCGAAGGTATCAAGTTTCAGCAGGCCGATCTGCAGGAGGTGAACCTGCGGCGCGCCAATCTCGAATGGGCCAATTTCAGTCAGGCGCACATGCAGGGGGCCGACCTCACCTCGGCGGATCTGAGCAATGCGGATCTGCGGGGTGCCAACCTGTATCTGGCGAAGCTGCCGGAAACGGACATGCGCGAGGTTCGTCTGCGCGGTGCCAATATCAGTGATGCCGACTTCACCGGCGCCGACCTGCGCAAGGCCAACCTGTTCGCCGTTACCGCCCTGCGCAGCGGTTTTGCATGGGGCAACCTGCGCGGGGCCGTGTTGAGCAAGGGAGATTTCAGCGGTAGCACCTTCAAGGACGCGAAGTTGAGGGAGGTCAAATTGCTGCGGGCGACCTTGAAAGGCGTCAGCCTGATGGCGGCAGATCTGCGTGATGCAGACCTGCGTGGCGCGGATTTTCTCGATGCCGATATTCGTGGCGCCAATTTTCTCGATGCCAATCTCGGCGGGGCGAAAAACCTCTTCAGGGCCAAGGGGCTGGAGAAGGCCCGCAATCTGAGTGACGTCAACTGGTAGTGTCTATCGGCAAGTGTTAGTCATTTTCCGGCAATGACACAGATTGCGTTGGAGCGGCCCCTCAGGCCGCGATCAGTGGCAGTGGAATAAACCATCGCGGTCTGAGGCCGTTCCCACGGTCATTCGGGATACGTGGTGCCTAAACTGTTTGCCGGCAGGTCCGATATACCAACACCCATGCAGATATCCACCCATACCTCTCCGGTTGTCCGCACGCCGGCGGCTCCCGCGCCGCGCCGCGATGAGGTGCGGGCGGAAGAGACACCGACGGCTTCGGTGGCGGTGCCCGCGCGACCGGCCACGGCGGTGGTCGGCCTGCCCGATGACATGCTGCAGGCGCGGCTGCGCGGGCGTCTGTTGGATGCGGGTACTTCCCTCGTCAGCCGCCAGGCGCTGGCACAGTATGCCGATGTTGCGCGGCGGGACGAATCACGTGCGCAGGTGGAGCTGCTGGGGATCGATGCCTACGTTTGAGGCCTGTCAGTGGACGGCTCAGTCCAGCGTCTCAACAATCTGCAGATAACTCTTGAAGCGTTCCGGCCGGATAGCGCCTTCCTCTATGGCTGCCTGTATGGCGCAGCCGGGTTCCACTTCGTGGCGGCAGTCGTTGAATTTGCACTGGCCGAGGTAGGGGCGGAATTCGACAAAGCCGTCGGCGATCTGGTTGCGCGTGGCGTGGTCGAGGCCGAAGGCGCGTACACCGGGGGAGTCGATGAGTTCGCCGCCGGCGGGGAAGTGGTAGAGCACGGTGGTGGTGGTGGTGTGTTTGCCGAGACCGCTGGCGTCCGACAGTTCGCCGACGCGGATGTCCTGCCCCGGCATCAGGGCATTGATGAGCGATGACTTGCCCACCCCGGACTGGCCGACGAAGATGCTGGTGTGGCCTTTCAGCCGTCCCTTCAGCGCCTCCAGTCCTTCTTCCTGGTAGGTGCTGGCGAATAGCACCGGGTAGCCGATCTCGCTGTAGACGGCGACGCGCTCACGCATGTAGTCCAGCAGCTCGTCGTCGAGCAGGTCGATCTTGTTGATCAGCAGCACCGGCGGGATGCCGGTCAACTCGGCGGCCACCAGATAGCGGTCG
>JAJRWE010000136.1 GCA_024276955.1 Gammaproteobacteria bacterium | reverse complement strand
TCCGGCAGATAGTCCAGCGTGATGTGGTCACCACGTTTGACGGTGATGAACAGTTGATTGAAGGCTTCGAGCTTTGCTTTAAGGGCCTTGAACTGTTCGCGGCTGAGGTTGTTCTTGAACCCATCGTTCCATCCATCGATGAGCTTTTCCTGGCTGACTTCCTTATAGAGGAAATGCATCAGCACCCGCTTGGGGCCGGGCACGTTGATGGCCGTTTCGGCGTCCTTTGTTATTTGTGGCAGGTAGAGCGCGCCGACATAAATATCGAAAAAGAATTTGCTGCGGATGCCCGCGCCATTCAGTTTGAGGGTGGTGTCGGCGAGCTTGACTTGCTCTGGCAGGGTGACCCCGGCCACCTCCTGCGCCTGGCTGGCAGCAGGGAGAAAAAACAATAATAGCAGGCTTGTGAATGTAATCCGGCTATTCATCTCAGGTCCTCCGTGTTTTGTTGCCTGATTTATAACACAGCCTGAGAGGTTTGGAATACCTTCATTGCCACGAAGGTGGGAATCCACAATGTAGGCCGTTTTGTAATATTCAGTTCGCTACAGGGCCATGACATTCACCGGGAAATGGCCAAAAGCGCTTATTTTTGCTGTAGCGAAATAATTTTATTGCCCTGAGCCATGGTAGGAGCGGACCCCCGGGCCGCGATGGTTTTCCCATCCTTGGCATCGCGGCCCAAGGGTCCGCTCCTACAACACGATACCCCGCCGGCTTGCTGCGGGGTGGTTCATTAAAAAAGCCGCGCCAAAAATGGTGCGGCTTTTTATTGGTGGTAAGTCCGAACCGGACCGATGTTATTTCCGTTTTTTGTCTGCTGACAACCAGTCAGTTATAGCGAACAACAGGGCGGAGACAACGAAGGTCATGTGAATACCGACCTGCCAGGCGAGTTCCGTGTTGGTATAGTTTTCGAGGCTGAGGAAGGACTTGAGCAGTTCGATGGCGGAGATGGCGATGATGGAGCCGATGAGCTTCATCTTCAGGTCGGCAAAGGTGACATGCCCCATCCAGTTGGGCCGGTCTTCGCTGTCGCCGGTATCGATCTTGGAAACGAAGTTTTCATAACCCGCGAAGATGATGATCAGCAGCAGGTTGGCAATCATCACCACGTCGATCAGGGTCAGGATGCTGATGATGACCTCGGAGCCTGTACCGCTGATGGCCGTTGGTACAAAGCCCACGAATTCCTTGACGAATTTGACCAGCAGCAGGGCAATACTGAAAACTAGTCCGAGATAAAAGGGCACCAGCAGCCAGCGGCTGTTGAAGATAATGACTTCGATAAAGTGTTCTGCCTTTCTCATGGGTGTTTACGTTCCTGTCAGTGTTGAAGATGAAACTTTCCCGTGCCTTGCGGCACGGCAATTTGCTGTCTCGTGTTGCTCAGCCCTTTGCCTTGCGCGCGGCGACGGCCTTGCGCTTGGTGGGCTTTTTCTTGCCGCGGGCCTTGTCGGACTTGTCCTTTGGCTTGCGTGGCTTGGTGGCCTTTGTTTCTTCGCCGAGGCGGCTGATCTCCAGCTTCTGTCCGCACACCCAGGTCTTCTTCAGGTCCATGAAGATGTCCTTGGGCATGTCGGCGGGCAGGTCGATGGTCGTGAAGTCGTCGAAAATTTCAATGTGGCCGATGTACTGGGCGTCGATGCCGGCCTCGTTGGCGATGGCGCCGACGATGTTGCCGGGCTTGACGTCGTGGCTGTAACCCACGGCGAGACGGAAGCGACTCATTGCCACGTCGGGATGTTCTTTCAGGGGACGCGGGGTGTTGCTGGGCGTGGCGTTCGATGTCCGCGGTTTGCGCTGGGGGCGTTCGCTGCGGCTGTCTTGGCGATCGCCACGGCCCTCGGCAACGATGCGCGGTGGCCGCTCGCGGCGCTGGGGCTTGTCGCTCAGCAGCAGCGGCTCCTTGCCCTGTGCCATATGCGCGAGGGCGGCGGCGATGGTCAACGGGTCGGCGTCGTGCTCGTGTTGATATTCACCGACTATCTGGTTGAAGATGTCGAGATTCTGGTTGTCGAGGGTCTCGCTGATGCGCTGTTTGAAGCGGTCGATGCGCTGCACGTTGATGTCCGAGGCGGTGGGCATCTGCATGGCCTCGATGGGCTGGCGCGTGGCGCGCTCGATGGCGCTGAGCATGCGGCGCTCACGCGGGGCGACGAACAGGATGGCGTCGCCGGTGCGCCCGGCGCGGCCAGTGCGGCCGATACGGTGCACGTAGGACTCGGTGTCGTGGGGCACGTCGTAGTTGATGACGTGGCTGATGCGCTCGACGTCGAGACCGCGGGCCACCACGTCGGTGGCGACGAGGATATCCAGCTGGCCCTTTTTCAGGCGCTGGATGATGCGCTCGCGGTTGTTCTGCGGGATGTCACCGTTGAGTGCGGCGCTGGCATAGCCGCGCGCGGCCAGCTTGTCGGCCAGTTCCGCGGTGGCGGTCTTGGTGCGTACGAAGACGATCATGCCGTCAAAGTCTTCCGACTCCAGAATGCGCGTCAGGGCATCCAGCTTGTGCAGGCCGCTGACGGCCCAGTAGCGCTGGCGAATGGTGGTGACGGTGGAGGTCTTGGTCTGGATCTTCACCACCGCCGGATTGTTCAGATGGCGCTCGGCGACCTTGCGGATGACGTTCGGCATGGTGGCGGAGAACAGCGCGATCTGGCGCTGTTTCGGCGTCTGTTCGAGAATCCATTCGACGTCGTCGATGAAGCCCATGCGCAGCATCTCGTCGGCCTCGTCCAGTACCAGCGCCTGCAGATTGCTCAGGTCCAGGGTGCCGCGGCGGATGTGGTCCATCACCCGGCCGGGGGTACCGACCACCACCTGCACGCCGCGCTTCAGCTGGCGCAGCTGGTTGGTGTAGGACTGGCCGCCGTAGATGGGCAGCACATGGAAATTCTTCAGGTGATGGGCATAGCTCTGGAAGGCCTCGGCGACCTGGATCGCCAGCTCGCGGGTGGGCGCCAGCACCAGCAGCTGCACGGCGGCGCGCTTGACGTCGATGCGTGATAGCAGCGGCAGGGCGAAGGCGGCGGTCTTGCCGGTGCCGGTCTGCGCCTGGCCCAGCAGGTCGCGGCCTTCCAGCAGCAGCGGGATGGCTTCGGTCTGAATTGCCGAGGGTTGTTCGTAGCCGGCGTCTTCGACGGCCTTCAGGATCGGCGCGGCCAGGCCCATGGCCTGGAAGGTGGAGGGGGTGGATGACATATAAAAAACCTCTGCTCGTTCGTGGCCGCCGCTTTGCCCGGGGGCAAAGCGTCACGGCAAGGGATTCCATCGCACCGAGACGAGCACGGCACGCCCCGTCCATCACGGACGCGGGAAAGCTGGAATTGAACCTCGAACGGTATGGCCGCGGGGGACGACGTGCGGCCTCTGGAGCGCTGCTTGAAGACGGCGGGCTGAGAGGTGTTTCATGCCAGCGGTTGGAATGAAGGCGCGGAGTTTAACAGATTGGGCGGGTTTTGGCTAAAAATTGATCATCCGTTGACCGGCCGTGCCGCTGTCGATTGGCGGACAATGGCCGTACCCACCACCCATGACCGCGAGGTAGGGGCGAAGGGGGATGAGCAATCAAAACCGGCCGGTCGCGGCACGCGCAACGGACTGGGCGGATTTTCTATGCCGCCGACAGCCTTCTGACCTTTAGAATCTAAAGGGCTCTGACCCGAATGGCAACCCGAATGGCACTAAGTTAAGCCTTTTTGCATAGGGATGACCTGCCGGAAAGCCGCGCCAGAACGAGGCTAAGCTATTGATAGTCGGTGCTAAACACCCTTAACTTAGTGCCATTCGGCTCTGACCCCTTTTCCTTGCCTTTTCCTGATATCCGATTACTGACCATGTGGCGACCGGTATAGAGATGACACGAATTTAGTACAGGCTTATAAATGGAACGTGGGAACCTGTCGCCTGGGTGTTAAGGGAGAAGCTTGTTATCAAGCGAGAGTACCAAAATCAGGCACACGGGCGGATCAGTTCGTAGTAGTGAAGAAGTCTCTGTAATGGAGATGGAGCGAAGGGACTGACATGTCCGAAATAAGTCTTTGGCCAACCAGCAATGGGAGGAGCTGAAGAGTTATGCAAACTTGGTAATTGCAAGGGACATGAAGAGCCGTGTGAGGCGAGAGTTTCAAGCACGGTTCTGTGAGAGGCTGAGGGGGAAGTTACCTCGGTCTACTTGACCGTTGAATGGTTTTCAGAGTAGGGCGTGGCGCGGAGCGGTGTCACAAGTTATTTATCCGGTTTTTCTTTGCGTCCTTCGCGCCTTTGCGTCTTTGCGTTGAAAATGCGGCATGGGAAAAATCGCCGGTCTGCGGAATTCGTGTTACGTCGTTTTTGGCGGGGGGGTTCAGATTTCTCTGTGTCTCCGTGCCTCTGTGGCGAAAATTAGCGTCCCGGCAGCCACAGCGACAGCGCCGGCACGTAGGTGATGATCAGCACCGCCGCCAGCAGGATGAGAAAGAAGGGCCAGGTGGCACGGTACAGCTGCATCACGGACTTGCGGAAGCGGAAGCTGGCGATGAACAGGTTCATGCCTACCGGCGGAGTAAAATAGCCGATCTGCATGTTGGCGAGGAAGATGATGCCGAGGTGTACCGGGTCGATGCCGTAGCGGACGGCGATGGGCAGCAGCAGCGGCACCATTATCACCAGTGCGGAAAAGATATCCAGCATGGTGCCGAGGATCAGCAGGAAGATGTTGAGCAGGATCAGGAAGGTGAGTTTATCGTCCACGTGTTCACGGATGAATTCGAACAGGCGCGTGGGAATCTCGGCGTCGATCATGTAATTGGTGGAGGCCAGCGACACGCCGAGGATCATCAGGATCGCACCCACCAGCACCATGGACTTGCGCATCACTTCCGGTAGTTTGCGCAGGCTGATTTCACGGTAGATACCCACTTCGACGATCAATACATACAGCGCGGTTACCGCCGCCGCCTCGGAGATGGCGAAGAAACCACTGTAAATACCGCCCAGCACGATGATCGGCAGCGGCACCTCCCAGCGGGCAGCCCACAGGGCGCGCAGCGCAGTGCGGCCGTCGAAGGCGGTGAGTGCATGGTCGCGGCTGGTCCACACCACCCAGGCACCCAGCATCAGCAGCATCAGCAGACCGGGCAGGATGCCGGCGAGGAACATCTGATCGACGCTCAGCGGTTCACCCAGGGCCATCTGCTGGGCGACGATGGCATACAGGATCAGCGGCAGTGAGGGGGCGAACAGCAGGCCCAGGCTGCCCGAGGTGGTGACCAGGCCGAGGCCGAAGTTTTCGCCATAACCGGCCTGGCGCAGGGCCGGGTAGAGCAGTGCGCCGAGGGCGATGATGGTGACCCCGGAGGCGCCGGTGAAGGCGGTGAACAGGGCGCAGGCGGCCAGTGACACCAGCCCCAGGCCGCCCGGCATCCAGCCCAGCAGGGCGCTGGTGAGATTGACCAGCCGGTCGGCGGCCTTGCTCTCGCTGAGCAGGTAGCCAGCGAAGGTGAACAGGGGGATGGCGAGCAGGATCGGCATCTCGGCGAGGCGGAAGAACTCGATGGCCAACACCGACAGGTCGACGTCCACGCTGTAAAAGCCGAACAGGGCGCTAGCGGCGATGACCGCGAACAGGGGGGCGCCGAGCAGGGCCATGACCAGGAGCAGCAGGATGGTCATGGCAGGGAGGGTTTCCGTGACAGCAGTTGCAGCAGGTCGGCGCCGAAGGTGAACAGGTTGCGCAGGCCGATGATGGCGAAGCCGATGGGGATGATGATCTCCGCCGTCCAGGCCGGTACGCGGGCGAAGAGGATCATCTGATCCTGATATTCCATCCACACGAACTGCGCCGCATACCAGGCGATGATGCCGCATACCACGGCGGTGAAGAGGCGCGTGGCGGCGTCGGCGATGCGCTTCAGGCGCTCGGGCAGGAAGCGCGAAAGGAGGTCGATGGCGATGTGATTGTCGGCGCGGGTGGCGGCCATGCCGCCGAGCAGGGCTAGCCACAGCACCAGCACGCGCAGCAACGGTGGACCCCAGTCGATGCCGGTTTCAAAGAAGTTGCGCAGGATGATCTGGCTGCCGGCGAGCAGGATCATGGCCCCCAGCAGCAGCACCAGCAGGCCGTCTTCCAGGCGGGCGCTGAGGTGGGCCAGGCGGCGCAGGTTGCTACTTAGCATCGTGCCTCATTCCCTGCGGCCCCGTGTAGGAGCGGACCCCCGGGCCGCGATCCGTGTCGCAGGCAGGAATGATGATTTCGCGGCCCGGGGGTCCGCTCCTACAACCCTGTGGCCGGCTAGCGGACGTCGGCAACATGGGTGTCGGGATGGCTGGCGCGGTACTCGGCCAGATGGCGGTGGAAGGTGTCGATGATGGGCTGGTGGAGATAGCCGTCTTTCACCAACTTGGCCACTGCGCGCTGGCTGCCGCCGCGCCACTCGGCGATCTCTGCCGGGGTGGGTTTGACGAATTCGATGCCCTGTTGCCTCAGTGCCTCGTAGGCCTTGCGGTTGTCCTCGCGGTTGATGCGGTCGAGACGCTTGAACACGTCGCCCATCACCTCGCGCACCACGGCCTGATCGGCGGCCTTGAGCTTTTCGAAGGCGCGGCGTTTGACCACGATGGTGCCGGTGACGTACAGCAGCGGTGTGTCGGTGAGGTATTTCACCCGCGTGTGCCACTGCAGGGCGATGGCGCCCACCGGGGTGGTGGCGACGGTGTCGATGAGGCCGGTCTGTAAGGCGGTGAGCACGTCGGTCATGGCCAGCTGGATGGTGGAGATGCCGAATTGGGCGAAGGACTCCTGGTTGATGCGGTCACCCTCGGGGATCCAGATCTTGCGTGCCGCGAGGTCGGAGGTGGCGGTCACCGGGGCGCGTGACATCAGATAGGCGAAGCCGCCCTCGCTGAGGCCGAAGCTGACGTAGCCCTTGTCGTACAGGCCCTGGATGATGCTGGCGTCCATCTTGCTGCGCACGTAGTCCACCTCGGCGTAGTTGCGGAAGGTGAAGGGCAGGGAGTAGATCTGGGTGTCGGGGTTGATCTTGCCCAGGCTGCCACCGGTGAGCGCGGCGCCGTGCAGCTGACCGACCTTGATCTTGCGCAGCACGCTGTTGTCGTTGCCCATTACGCCGCCGGGGTAGAAGCGGATCTTGGCACGGCCATTGGTGCGTTGCTTGATTTCCGCCGCGCCAGCGCGCAGCTCCTTCATCCAGTTGGTGCCGTCGGGGATGGCGGTGGCGATCTTCAGGGTGGCGGCGCCGGTGGACAGCGGCAGCAGCAGGGCCAGCAGCAGGCCAAGGGTGCGAAGGGTGTTCATCGTGTTACTCCATGAAATAGTCGGCGGACGAGGCCAGCAGCTCGCGGGCCTCGCGCTGTGCCAGCACATTGCTCAGGGTCAGGCCGGGTACGTGCGGGTCGGCGGCGATGACCTCGTTGAGCAGGCGGTCGTGTAGTTTCTGTTCGTAGATCAGGCGCGCGTAGTAGCGCGCATAGGCCACCTTGGCGGCGAGGTTGTGGCCGTGGGAAAGCTCGATAGCGCGCTCGAAATGGGCGCGGCCCTGCTCCGGATTGCCGCCCAGGCTCGGTGGCCGCAGGCTGCGCAGGATGCCCAGATAATAGTGTGCCTGACCCTGCTCATAGGTCTCGTCGAGAGCCAGCACCCGGTCCAGCATGGCCTCCACCTTGGGCAGGTCGGCAATAGCGGCCCAGTCCTCACTGCGCTGCTGGATCCACAGCAGCCAGGTGGTGGCGGCGGTGAACAGGGGTTCGATCGTGTCGTCATCCAGCCCTTCGAGCAGGGGCAACAGGGCCTCGTGAGACCGCGTTGCGATGCCGCAGGTGTCCGCTGCGCCTTTGCACAGGGCGTGCAGGGCGTAGCCGCGTGCCTTGTCGGTCATGCGCAAGGCACGTGTGGGGTCGTCGACGAACATGGCGGCGTAGGCGGCATTAAGCTTGGCGCCGGCGATCAGCAGGCCTTCGTCCCTGGGCTTGCCTGCGATCATGCCATCGACCATCAGCAGAAAGGCCGGTGCGCCGTCGCGCACGGTCTGCGGGTCGTCCTGATCGACGATGGCCTGCGAGAGACCGTCGGACATTCCGTCAGCGATCATGGAGGCACAGCCACTCAGCAACAACAGGGGCAGGCTCAGTAGCAGTGCACGCAAGATGAAGGTCGGCAAGTCAGGGTGGCGGCCGGTGTGGGGCATCGGTGGTTTCAGTGGGTGTTGACGGGGTTCATTATTATCCATTGTGCCGCAGAATCCTACAGGCGCTCCATCAGATAGCCCATGCAGTCCTGCCGGATGATATCCAGATCCAGGGTGAACATGGAGGGCATCACCTCGCGCGTGATACGCAGGCGGCCGTTTTCAACGTGCAAATAGCGGTCGGAGACGTCGGTGCCGGTTTCATCCACCACCCGTAATGGCAGCGGGCCATAATCGCTGTGTACCCGGCCGATGGGCGTGCCGGCAGGCAGTTCGCGGAAATTGAGGCGGTCGAGGTCGGGTGGAAAGGTGATGTCCCAGTCGCCGGGCTGGTCATCGGCGGCAAATCCGGCGCTGGCCTCGTTGCGCAGGGTGAGGGTGGCGACGGTGTGAAACAGGTTCATGGCGTGCGGATCGACGGGCTCGTTGGACAGCGCCTCCAGGTGTAAACAGGTATCGACGAAATCGCGTGCATGGGCGGCGCCGAAGGGCTGATCCGGCTTACCACATTCCACGGTGATGGCCGGGCACAGCTCGGCAAAGGCCAGCGACTGCACGCCGGTGGGGCGGATAAAATAGACCACGGTGCGCGAGAACAGCGTCGCCAGGTGAAAGAAGTGCGGCTCGCGGCGGTTGATGCAGCCGTAGTGCGGATTGAGGCCGGTGTTGTTGTGGATGTCGATGCTGGCAAACACATTGCGGGCGCGCATCTCGTCGATCACCTGCCGCATCATGCGGTGCTCGGGCCGGTCGTCGCTGCTGTCTGCGCTGTCAGCAACGGAGGGCCACACGCGGTTGTAGTCGGGTTGGCCGTCGAGACGGCGCCTGCCCTGGGCGGCGGCGCTGATGTTGCCGAAAAAGATGGACAGCGCACGCGGCAATTTGTGCCCGTCATACTTACGCAGCAGTGCCTGGATCGCCGTCAGGCCGGTGGTCTCGTTGCCGTGCAGCAGCACGGAGACGAACAGCGGTTCCGTGTGCTGCCCCGGCAGGTGCAGCAGGGTTGGGCCGGGCAGGATGCGGTGCAGATCACGGGCCTCGCAATCGAGCAGGCCGTCGGGGAGTTGGTCGAGAATCGTCAGCATGGCGTGGCTATTCGATGCAAAGTCCGGAGTGTAACCTGAATGGGCGATTGCGGCTCGCGGTGAGGTGGATCTTCGGGTTTACCGCAAAGGCCGCGAAGAATCGCAAAATTTTGGCTGTGGAAAGCCTTGTGACACCGCTCTGCGGTGTCACACATCCTGTGGCGCTCAGCGTCACGTTGTTCATAAGTGCAATTTAGCCACGCTTCTGCGTTATATCGCAGAACGGTGTGACGAGAAAAACCTATATTTGTAGGAGCGGCCCCTCAGGCCGCGAAGATCATGGTGGGGGATTCTTCGCGGCCTGAGGAGCCGCTCCTACCGGGTGACGTACTACTCAGCGCAGATTCAGACGGTGATTGCGGCCGATTTCCACGATGGTCTTTTCCTGCACTCCCGCCTCGGCGGCAAATTCCGGCCAGCGTTCCACGGCGGTGCTGATTTCGTCGATCAATCGCCCCGGCCGGGGAATACCGATGGACTCGCCGACGACGGTCAGGTCTGCGCGTGTAAATCCATCACGCCTGCCATTGATGGTCATTTGGTGCTGGTGGGTCCAGCGGCCGGCGGGATTATGGGAATAGGTGATGTCGAAGGCCGGTGACAGCCGCCACTTTCCATCCCGATCCATGAGAAAGGCAATGTTCTTGGTGTGGTCGTCCTGATTGCGGGCGATGACGTTGAACAGCATGCGGCGGTATTGCTGTATGGCCTCGGCCTTGCTCAGACGCAGCCGGCGCATGATGGCGAAGGCCTGTTCATAACCGTAGGCGCCGGGGGTGTTGAAGTCATAGTGCGCCAGGCCGCACAGGGATTGCATGTGTATCTTTTGCCCTTTGAGGCGGTCGAAACGGCGGGTGAGAAAGTGGGCGCGGCCGTCTTCTTCCAGCAGGCGGCATTCGCTCATGTCGATGCCGGCGGCGCGCGCCATCCGATGATAGGCAAATTCGATGCGGCCGTAGCCCTTGGGCTCGCCCAGCTCGAGGTCGTCGACGCCGTCGAACTTCAGCAGCCAGTCGTCGTAGCCGGGGGGCGCCTCGGCTTGGCCGGAGACCACCCGGCCCTCGGCATTCATGGCGATCACCGCCTTGGGCCGCGCACCACCGGCGGAGGTGCCGACGCGCAGGATGTCCATGATGGCCTCGCCGCCGGCGTGATCCTTGCCCAGTTGCACGTCGAGGCCGCCGCGCTGCGACATGATCGCCTGCGCCAGCGCCACCAGCTCGGCAATCTCCACCGGCACGGCGCGGTCGAGGCGTGTGTTCACCGCCGGCGAGAATTCCAGCGCCCCCATGGCGCGCCGGCCGGTATAACAGAGACGCTCCACCGGGCTGAAACTGCCGACGTCACGGCCCTGGCGCGCCAGCCAGGCGTCGATGAGGCGGTTGCCGAATTTGTCGGGCAGGGCATCGGCGAGCATCCCCGGCAGGCCGAGGAAGGTGTCGCGGTTCAAGCCGGGAAAGGTGAACAGGCCGTCACCAACACGCGCCGCCGCCAGGCCCATGTGGATGGGGGAGACATCCCGGCCCATTTTGAGGAAGGCTGGTGCATATTCGAATACCGCGTAGCCCCGGTCTGCGAGCCAGGAGACGGCGCCCACCTCATCACCCCACAGCTGCACCACGGCGGTGTCGACCTTGTCTACCATTCGCTGTCTTCCGTTGGCTGGCCACGGTGGCCTGAGGCACGGCGCCGCTGCCGGCCCTGGCTGCGCGCCAGCTGCAGCGGGCTGACCACCGGTGGCGGGATACACTGGTCCAGTTCCTGCAGCGCCCCCAGTTCGCGCAGCACGGCGATGAGGCTGGACAGCTTGCCGCGCCCGGCCTCCAGTGACTTGATTACGTTGAGCGACAGGGCCGTGGTGGTGGCGAGCTGTTGCTGGGTCACGTTCCTGCGCAGGCGCAGCGAACGAATACGCTGCCCAAGCTCGGCGGCGATGGCCTGGTCTGTCATGGAGTAGAAATCCATAATGGCCTCGAAATAGTCTGTTGTGTGGAAATATGTAAACTGTGATCTGATTCAGGTCTACTATAGGCTTGGTCATTAAAAAGTCAAAATATCTCTAAACAACGCTCCGCATAAGGCGTGTGTCGGGGTGTTGAGCGTTAGTTATTGAGGGGGTCACCGTTCCCGACCGATGCGGTTCGCTTCCGCTCACCGGCATCCTACAGGGCCAAGGCGTTTTGAAAATGATTGCCGGGCTGGATAAAAACGGGTCTTTCGACCCGTATCCGGACTTCAGTCCGCAAGAGTAACGGCCTGGATCTAGGTTGTTTTGAGGCGACCCAGCTGATAATGGTGCGTTTTCAGGCCGCTATTGTATTGTTGTGAAGGCTGAGGTGTGTTGGCTGTCCGGGCGATGGGTTTCGCCACTTTTGGTCATGCTTGACTGATTGCTGGCCAGCTGTGTGCCGTTATCCGCCGGGGCCAGCATGCCCTGCGCCAGGGTGGTGGCAATGACGCCCAAACCTACAACGATGACCAGAACAGCCAGTAAGTCAGGCTTTCTCTTTATCCGCATAGTGTCCGCATAAAACGCGTACCTTCCGGTGTTTGCCGGGGTTATTGTTGTATCTGTGCTAAACAATGCCTGATTTTCTGGCGTAGGGTGGGCATCGCCCACCGGTTTCATTCTATCCCGGCAGAGACGGTGGGCAGTGCCCACCCGACAACCAAGAGGATTGTTTAGAGGGGTATTGATTCGCCGTCATCGCACTGGAAGCCTTTCGCGTTCCGGCAACGACCCGGTAGATTCTACGTTAATTCCTCAGAATTCCAAGAGGAATTGCACCGCCCACAGGGAGTCTGTGGACGGTGGCGTTTGGGGTCAGGTGATGGACTGGAAGGCAATGAGGCTGTCCAGGTCACTGCCGAAGTTGTTACCGAACAGGCCGGAGTAGTTGCCTTGATCACCGTGTAGGGCCATATAATTCAGCAGTACGGTCTGCACCAGCATGTTGACGTCATTGGCGGCGAGAGGGGCGTTGACGGTTTCCACCGAGCCATCAGGGCGGAAGCTGCCGATCTGCACACCGTCATTACGGCGGGAAGGCAAGGGTGGTTGGGGAGTGACGGGTTCCGGTGCGCCACCAGGGTTGTATACGAGGAAGAAGGAGGCGGCGGTGGAGGAATTGTCGCCGGTCCACTCGCCCTTGCCGCGCCCGTTTTCGGAGTTGTCGAGGTTACCGTTGCTGGCCACGGAGCCATCGCTGAAGACGTAGATCATCAGCGGTTTGCTGCGCCGCGCGGCGTATTCCAGGCAGGCGCCGATGCAGATGCCGGCGCGCAGGTCGCGGATCTCGCCCACGGCGCGGTCGCCGGTGTGGTAATCGTAACCGCCCATCTGGATGGTGCCGGCGCCGGCATAACCGTCGATGACCATCTTCATCACCGAGGCGGTCTTGCGGAATTCTCTGCTGTCGTTGAATTCCGCCGTACTGAAGATGCCTGCATCGCCGACGATGTCAGAGTCAAGGGCCGGGTCGATATTGACGCCGACGAAACGGTCGGCGATATCGGCGGACTTGAGGTAGCCGCAGCGGGCCAGGTTGCGGGCCACTTCGTCTTTATCAATTCCATCGACTGGCAGCAGCAGGGTGTCGACCTTATTGAGTTTGGCGTTGCTGATGCGCACCGTCGCTTCCATGACCGCGCGCACGTCGGCGGGGTCGCTGAGCACCGAGGTGAGGTCGCCGGTGTCCACCAGACCGGTGACATCCGTGGGGCGATCCACCTTGGTGGGACGCCATTCGGGATTAATGAGCATGGCCGGGGCAACGGAGTTTCCGCCGGACTCCGAGCTACGTGAGCCGATCAGGCGCACGATCTCGCCGTCGGCGCCAATTCTGGCGATGCCGTACATGGGATTGTGCGGATTGTTGGCGGTGTCGTTGTCGGAGCGTGCCGGGATCACTGCGCCATTGACGTTGCCGGCGCTGGCCAGCGTGAGCTTGTTGAGGATGCCGCGCAGGAAGCCACTGTCCGAGTGAAAGGGCAGGCCGAGGGTGGTGTCGGTGAAGTCGTCGTTGCTGGTATTGGTGTCCTGGTTGGGGCCGTTGAGGGGCGGATTGGTATCCACGCCGCCGGGAACCATATCGCCGGGAATGCCCATTTTACTGTAGCCAGCGGTGCTGAGGGGGTCGTCCATATAGCCGCCGCGGCCACCCACCAGCACGTTGGAGCCAACCATGCTGGCGCCGCCGGCGAGGTCGAAGCAGATGAAGGGGATCTTGCCGCTGGCGCCGAGGCCAGTCAGTGGACAGCCGGCATCGCTGGCCATGGTCAGCAGGTCATCGGAGAGGGCGGCCTGCGCCAGACGCGGGTTGCCCAGCAGGCTGAGCAGGGCGCCGCCGGCGACCATACCGCTGCCGGAGATAAAGCCCTGGCGCAGGAAGTCACGGCGGGTGACCGGACGCGAGTGGTCGGCGTGGTACAGCGGGGCGTCGGGGTGAAGGGAGTGACGTCGTTTAGCCATGGTGTTGTCCTCGAATAAGTCCTTGCCGCAGTTATTGGATGAGCATCGCCGCACTGCCCAGAGTGGCGGTGCAGAGTGCCTTGGCGATGGCGCGGGTGCGAATATCACTGTCGTCACAGTTCTGATTAATCAGTGGATCTGGGTTTGCGCAGACTCCCTGCATGACGGCGCCGAGTTTGTCGAACAGGTTGGTCGCCGACGGGCCGAACAGCTCGGCCTTGAGTTCTGCGCGTTCCGGCACGCCGCTCAGTATATTGCCACTGGCATCGGGCAGACTGATCATGTTGTTGTAGAGGGCGTCCAGCATCTGTTGCTTTTGTGCCGAGTCGCCGTTGCCATAGGCTGCGGCCACGCCGGTGTCAAAGTCGAAGTTGCCATAGAAGGTGGTGCGCAGGCTTGGGTCTTCCACCAGTCCATTGCAGTACTGGATTGCCAGCTGGGCGATGGCCATCTGATGTGCCGGCAGAAAGCCACCGATGTCTTCCAGGGTCGGCAACTGCTGCTTGATGGTGAGATAGGTGCTCTTCACCGATTCATTGCCGCTGGCGTGCATGTCGACACCGGTGATGGTGGCCATGCTGGCGTTGATCTCATCGAAGGTACGCAGGCCGATGTCTGATACCGGATCACTGTTTGTTGTCGGCGTCGGGCAGCTGGTGCTGGGATCGCCGCAGTCCAGATCGTCGCGCACATCGGGCCCGCTGCTACCCAGCTGCTCGAAGGTGAGGAAGAACTCATCCGCATCGGGGCCTTTCTCCAGCGCGATGATAGTGCCCAGCTCGGACAGCACCTGACCGTTGGTGAAGATATTACTGGTTACCGTGGTATTGATATTGCGGAAGGCCTGGCCGACGGCGGGCTCTCTGCCGTTGAGGCCGAGACGCAGATTTTTGACGGTGATGTTGCCGGGCGTGAAGTCGGGATCCAGGCTGACCAGAGTGGGTTTGTAAAACAGATAGCTGTAATCGTCGTACTGACTGACCGTGAACATCACGTAGGTGCCTTTGTCCGGTGCCGGCGGGCTGGTGAACAACTGCTCGCTGACGTTGAACAGGAGCAGGAATTTCTCACCCACACCGGCCTCGAAGTTCTGTTGGATCTGCGCTTCGCTCATGGCGGTATCGTAGATGGCCACCAGGCGCAGTTTGCCCTGCCAGGGCTGGGAGCCGCCGGCCTCGCTGCCGAACACCAGGGGGTAGCTGCTGTCCCAGTCGGCCAGCGTGTCGGTGAGAGAGGAGGTGTCGATGCTATCACCGGTATCCACGCCGTTGACGTAGATACGGCGGCCATTGTTGCGGCTATAGGTGATCACCACATGCTGTTGGACGGCCTGCGCGTCTTCGGCATCGGCATCGGTGATCAGCGATGGCTCGCCGTTGGCGTTGGTGCTGCTGCTGCGGTGCATGTATTCGTAACGGTATTCGGCCTGGCCGAAGGTAAAGTTGCGGCTGTCTTCACTGGCGGAATAGCTGATGATGCGTGCCGGGTCGCCGGCCGTGCCCTGGCTGACATTGCCGGGCACCACCCAGGCCTCGATGGCGTATTCACCGCTGGCGACGATGCGGTCGCGCAGCTTCCGGGTGTTGTCAGGATCGCTGTGGGCGTAGCCGCCGAGGAATTCGACGCCCCAACCGCCGACCCACTTGAAGTCACTGCCTTCGTCGCCTTCAAGGCTCAGGTCGAGAGCCGGTGTGACGCCGCTGGTGTCGGAAATGACGTTGCCAACACCGGCCCTGAATTGGTACAGGGCGATGATGCCGGATTAGTTACGTGGCTTGTCGCCACTGGCGACCAGGCCGTTCTTCAGCCCCAGGGCCTTGCTGATCACCCAGTCGGTGTTGACTTCACGGGGCAGGTCGATGGTGCTGGCAAATCCCTCGATGGCCATACGCATCTCTGTGGCGCAGGCGTACTTGTCCGTGACCTCGTCAGCCGCAGACAGATCCCAGCAGTTGTGGCCCTCAGTCAGGCGTCGCACGAGGCTCGAGTTGGCGGGATTGTCGAGATTGATGACCTGGGGGTTGCTGAGCAGGGCCGCATAGGCATCGGCAGCATCG
>JAJRWE010000011.1 GCA_024276955.1 Gammaproteobacteria bacterium | reverse complement strand
CAGGTTTGGTGTGGAGAGGATATTGGTGGCGCCGTCGCCTTCCAGGGCACGAACCAGGGCGGCGAAGTTAAATGTGCCGCTGTTAAAGCGGCCTGCGCCCACCGTCATGCCGGAACCGATGGCGCCGACGGCGGCCAGCGGCTTACCGGAGGCGGCGAGTGCGGCACCCGCAAGGCTGGAGATGCTGGTGCCGCCGCCGCCAAAATTAATCGCACCGACGGGCATATTGCCGTCAGAACCATCAAGAAGCCACTGCACACCCAGTTCGGCGGAGCGATCCGAGGAGACCTCGGCAATCACCGCCTCCACCAGTACCTGCGCACGGCGTATGTCCAGCTGGCGAATCACCGAAGCCAGCGAGCGATACACCGCCGGCGTGGCGGTAATCACCAGCGCATTGGTGCTTTCGTCGGCCTGGATGTCGAAGGGCTGATTGCGCACGGCCGCCGGCCCCTTGGTCTTCCCGTTACCCTTTTTTGCCTTGCCGACGCCGGTGAGTACCGTCGCCAGATCCTTGGCCTTGGCGTAGCGCAGGTACACCACGTGGGTATCGCCGCTGGTTTCCGAGGGGGTATCGAGGTGGGAGATGATGGCGCGCAGCTGCAGGCGGGTGGTGCGATCACCGCCGATCAGGATGCTGTTGGTGCGCTCATCCGCTACCAACATGGGTTTGGCGGACTTGGGGTTCCGTTTCGCGCTCTGCTGCTGCAGGGAATTGAGTACGCGCACCAGATCCGCCGCCACGGCGTGTTCCAGCTGGATATAGTCGATCTCGCCGCTGCTGGGCTGATCGATGCGCTGGATGATTTTCACCAGCCGCGCAATGTTGGCAGCGCGATCGGAGATGATCAGCACGTTGCTGGGCGGATAGGCCGCCAGGTGTCCCTGTGGCGGCACCAGCGGGCGCAGGATGGGCACCAGCTGCGCGGCGGTCACGTGTGCGATCTGCACCACGCGGGTGACGGACTCGTCGCCACGGCCCGGATGCCGCTTGCTGGCGGTGGGCATACCGCTGTGCTTGGCGTCGGCATCGGGGACGATCTTGATCGCCTCCCCGCTGGGCACAGCCGAATAGCCATGCACTTCAAGGATCGACAGGAAGACCTGGTAGATCTCCTTTTCGCTCATCGGGCGGTTGGAGATCAGCGTGACCTTGCCCTTGACGCGCGGATCGATGATGAAGTTCTTGCCGGTGACCTCGGCCACCGCGCTGATCACCGCATTGATGTCGGCGCCCTTGAAATTGAGCATATTCTGCGGCGGTGCGGCCATCGCAGGCAGAACTAGGATGAACCACAGCAGCAGTGCGCCCAGTACCGGCGTCAGGCCCGATGTCCACAGTCGGCGGACCCGGCAATGTCGTTGCAAAATCATGATAACAGTCAATCCCTCGGCCGCAGGCGGCCATTGTAATCCGTCTTATTCAATTTGAAACGAAAAGCTCTGCGGGGCGCCATTGCGCTCCACTTCCAGGCTGATCTGCGACAGGCTGGAAACATCACGCATCAGTTCCAGCGCCTTCAACGGGTTGTCCATAGGGATACCGTTGATAGACGTCACCACATCGCCGGCACGCAGACCAAAGCGTGACAGCAGTTGGCGGTCCCGACCCGGGCGGATACGGTAACCCTTGAGCTTGCCAGTGGCGCGATCACGCACCGGCTCGGCACGCACCAGATCCATCACGCTCTGCGGGTCGGTGGTCAAGGCATCACGGTACTGACGCAACAGGGCACCAGTGTCCGCGGTACTCGCTGAGATGGCGGCTGCCGGCCGGCCGCGGCCGGCCGTAGACGTAGCGGCCCGGTTGTTCACCAGGGTATTCGCATCCTTGGGCAGACGCAGGGTTTCCAGCCGCCCACGGTATTCCAGAATGATGCGGTCGACATGAATTTCCTTCAGCACGGCATTGCCCGGCAACTTGTCGTCCACCGCGTAGGCGTCATCCAGCCCCTTGCCGTCGGCGATGATAGCGCGTGCAAGAGCAGGGTTGTCCGAAGCCAGCACACCATGCAATTTCAGGTTCAGGCGGGTATCCGGGGCATCCACCACCTTGGCAGCCGCTTTGGGTGCGGCCTTCCCGGCCTCACCAAACAGGTGAAGACGCTCAATACTGAGGGCCGATACCTTGGCCGATGCCGCACGAGCCTGTGCCGGGATGGATTTGGGCTGGACAAATCCGGCCATGTTCTCATCGGGCCCCGGCAACAGCGTCCAGGTCAGGCTGGCCAGCGCTTTTGCCAGCAGCACGATCAGCAGTAACGTGACCAACGCAGACAAACGCCGATCCTGCGCCAACACCGCCAACCGCGGCAACCAGTCCGCCTGCCAGCTAGGCACAGAGAGACTCTGGAAATTCATCAAATAGATATTTTGTCATATTTCAGCGGTTTTTCGTCCCACTAGGACTTTACCAAGTTTATAGTGATGAAGTGCTAGGCATTGTCACGGAGCCCGATTCAGTAGCATGATGCATGATTCACGCCAAGGCCAACGAGCACTAAACGCTAACAGGATTGGCCGCCAATCACCAGCCTGCGCAAGCGTGGAAAAGGCAGTACCTCTGGACTTGTGACAGACATCGGGAATTTCCACACAGTGTACGCCAGAACGTGACAGCACGATGGTTCCGTATCGGCCTGCCGGGCCCGACATTTGGTGGCTATTTCCCGTCTCACCGTTGCCTACGACGGGACTATGTACGGAATGCGGGCCTATCTGCGACTTGTCAGGGACGAGCATCAACCGACTTTAGCGGGCCAGGAAACTCTGATTAATGCTCGCGCGTCGAATGAAATTCTATCTCAGGCCAACGCTCCATGGTCAGGTCAAGGTTGATACGCGTCGGTGCGATATAGGTCAAATTGCCATCGCCATCCAGGGCCAGATTGTCATGGGCCTTCCTTTTGAATTCATCGAGTTTCTTTTCATCTGCACACTCCACCCAGCGTGCCGTCGCCACATTGATCGCTTCAAACAGGCATTCTACCTTGTACTCATGCAGCAGTCGGTGGACAACCACATCAAACTGCAAGATGCCCACGGCGCCAACGATCAGGTCATTGCTGTTCAAGGGCCGAAACAGCTGAGAGGCGCCCTCTTCACACAGCTCCTGCAACCCCTTCTGCAGGGCCTTCATGCGCAATGGATCACGCAGACGCGCACGGCGAAACAGTTCCGGCGCAAAATGTGGGATGCCGGTGAATTTCAGCGCTTCGCCCTGGGTGAAGGTATCGCCAATCTGGATCGTACCGTGATTATGCAAGCCGATGATGTCGCCGGAATAAGCGTTCTCGACATGCTCGCGGTCCGCGGCCATAAAGGTGATGGCATTGGGGATTTTTACATCGCGTCCCATACGTACATGGCGCACCTTCATACCCTGGCTGTACTGCCCGGAACAAATACGCAGAAAGGCGATACGGTCGCGGTGCGACGGATCCATATTGGCCTGGATCTTGAACACGAAACCGGTGAATTTTTCTTCATCGGGCGCGACATCGCGTGTCCTTGTTTTGCGCGGCGGCGGTGAAGGCGCGAAGTTGACCAGTGCATCCAGCAGTTCTCGCACGCCAAAGTTGTTGATGGCGGAACCAAAGTAGACCGGCGTCAGCTCGCCGGCAAGATAGGCATCGGCATCGAATTCATGACTGGCACCACGCACCAGCTCCACCTCTTCGCGCAACTCCCCGACCATGCTACCGAATAGCTCGTCAAGGCGCGGGTTGTCAAGGCCTTCAATCACCTCACCTTCCTGAATCTTGCCACCGTGACTGGAGCTGAACAGGTGGATGGTGTCGCTGTAGAGATCGAACACACCCTTGAAGGCCTTGCCCATGCCGATGGGCCAGGTCATCGGCGCACAGCGTATCTTGAGAATATCCTCGACTTCATCGAGTAGATCCAGTGGGTCGCGGCCCTCACGATCGAGCTTGTTGATAAAACTGATGATGGGCGTATCGCGCAAACGACAGACCTCCATCAGCTTGATCGTACGCTGCTCGACGCCCTTGGCGCAGTCAATCACCATCAACGCTGAATCAGCCGCGGTGAGGGTGCGGTAGGTGTCTTCAGAGAAATCCTCGTGGCCTGGCGTGTCGAGCAGGTTGATAATGCAGTCGTTGTACGGAAACTGCATCACCGACGAGGTCACCGAGATGCCACGCTGCTGTTCCAGCGCCATCCAGTCAGAGGTGGCATGGCGTGCGGCCTTGCGCCCCTTGACGGTGCCGGCCATCTGGATCGCGCGGCCAAACAGCAGCAGCTTTTCTGTCAGCGTGGTCTTGCCCGCATCCGGGTGCGAGATGATCGCAAAGCTGCGCCGGCGTTCGGCTTCCTGCTTGATGACTGACATGCTGATTGGCTGCTCTGAGAGCGATATTGGAAGGGAAAATGGTGGGCCGTCCGCGACTCGAACGCGGGACCATCGGATTAAAAGTCCGGTGCTCTACCAACTGAGCTAACGGCCCAAAAAAAGGGACTGCAATAATACCCGAATCGGGCCGAATGACAAGGGGCTGAAGACAACAAAAGGCCGTCGGCAAACGCACTACCGACGGCCCTTTTACCAGCAATAACGTTACACGGCGTCGAGGCTGCGCAATCGCGAAGGCAGGAGCTTCATGTCCACCAGCGAGGTCACCAGCGCCTTGAAGAAAGTGGCTTCCTCTTCATAGACCAGCTTGTAGTACTGGACCTTCATGGTCAGTGCACAACCGAAAATAATCGAGATCAGCGCAATGAACGAGCCGATGGCCAGGGTGGAAAAGCCCGTGATGCCCTGACCAATGCTGCAGCCCATGGCCAGCACGCCGCCAAAACCCATCAGGATGGCACCGACAAAATGGTTGAGAAAATCCTTGCCGGAGGCAAACCATTCGAAGCGAAAACTGCGAGAAATCAGAGACCAGAGAAACGAACCGGCGATGACGCCGATCAGAGCCATGACACCGAAGGTCAGGTAGGCACCGCTGAAGCCTGAACTGGCATAGCCCAGCGTCTGTCCCATGGGGTTGATGAAGGTGAATGACTGCGGGCTTAGGGGGCGGGTATCCGCCGGCTTCCCCTCATCGGATTCCGCCAGGAAATCCCACTGCTGGGCAAATTCACGCAGCGAGTAGATATCACCATCGACATCCAGTGTGATATTGCTAGTGACATACCAGGCCCCGAGCACGGCCAGCCCCACCAGCACGCCAGCGAACAGATTATCAAAGCTCTTGCGAAAGTCCACCGACTTGAAAATAAACACCAGCAGCGCAGCGGCAATAAGACCACCGATGACAAGCCGCGCCATCACCGCATTGTCCGGACTGGCCAGGCTGCCGAGATCCTGGGCCTGACCCATGTCCACTGCCAGCGGCCGAATCCAGTCGAAAAACAGCAGCGACATCAGGGTCTGGTCGGAATCCGGGAACGGGTTAATCATGAAATAGGCGATCACAGCGATGATCAGCAGCACCATAATAGACTTGAGGTTCCCGCCACCGATCCGGATCAACACCTTGTTGCCACAACCGCTCGCCAGGGTCATGCCAATGCCGAACATCACCCCACCGAGCAGGTTCTCTGCCCAGATCAGCGCAGGGGCACGATAGGGGGGAAAGGCCGCATCCGGGTTCACCATACCCATACTTTCCAGCACGATGACACCAACCAGGGCCACGACTGCGGCCAGCATCCAGGCACGAAAGCGCCCCAGATCGCCGATATTGACCCAATCAGAAACAGCGCCCATGGTACAAAAGTTGGTCTTGTTCACGACAGCTCCCAGCACCAGAGCGATAGCAAACGTGGACCATAGCAATACTGACTGGGCCTCAACAAAGCTTTCAAACATCATACGCCCTCCTGCTTACCCTCGATTCTTATGGTTATTCTGGCGTGACAGCGGGGTAAGTATCTATGAAATCAGATAGGATTATCGACAAAAATATCAGCAACTAAAATCAAATTTTTCTATGCCTATATTCAATAAGGTCTAATCTCCCCACTCAAAAAAAAACCGGGCAAGGCCCGGTTCTTATGACGCAATAGAGACATAAACTATTCCGCTGCAGTTACAGCCTCTTCGTCGTCCTCGACTTCCTCTTCCTGAGGACGATCGACCAGCTCAACGAATGCCATCGGAGCATTGTCGCCGACGCGATAACCACATTTGAGGATACGAATATAGCCGCCGGGACGCTCCTTGTAACGAGGCGCAATCTCGGAGAACAACTTGCCGACCATTTCCTTGTCACGGATGCGATCGAAGACAACACGACGATTGGCCAGTGAGTCATTCTTGGCACGCGTAATCAGCGGCTCTGCAACACCACGCAGCTCCTTGGCCTTGGGCAGCGTAGTTCTGATGATTTCATGGCGAAACAGCGAACAGGCCATATTCTTGAACATGGCTTTGCGGTGACTGCTGTTGCGGTTTAACTGTCGACCTGATTGACGATGACGCATGACAACTTCCTTAATAAAACCTTTTGTGGTAGTACTCCGCCAAGGCAATATTGACGGGTTCAGCGGGCCGGGAAGGGTTTAGCCGCAAGGCGCGCCTCGCAGGGAAGGGTTGTTCCCTTCGCAAGAGGCGCAACGCCGCGGATGAGCCCTTCCCGGCCCGCCCGGAGGGAGCTTCCCAAATGCGCCCATGCAGCGTTGCCTTCCTTGGCAAGGGAGCAACCCTTACCTGCGGACGGCGCCTTGCCTGAACACATTTGGAAAGCTCTGAACCCGTCAATATTGCCTTGGCGGAGTACTCGTTGAACCCCGAAGGATCAGCCGTCTTCCCGCTGATCCTTGAGACTGGCGGGGGGCCAGTTTTCCAAACGCATACCCAGCGACAAACCCTTGGTCGCAAGTACGCTCTTAATTTCAGTCAGTGACTTTTTGCCCAGGTTAGGCGTCTTTAGAAGCTCAACCTCGGTGCACTGAATCAGGTCGCCGATATAGTAGATCTGTTCCGCCTTCAGGCAGTTCGCAGAACGAACCGTCAGTTCCAGATCATCGACCGGACGCAGGAGGATCGGATCAACATCGGGCTCTTCAGCAATCGCACTGGATTCCTGGCGGCTCTGCAAATCGACAAAGCTGGACAGCTGATCCTGTAGAATCGTTGCCGCTGTTCGGATAGCCTCTTCAGGATCAAGCGAACCATCCGTCTCCAGCTCCACAACGAGTTTATCGAGATCCGTGCGCTGTTCGAGGCGGGCATTCTCAACGGTATATGAAACGCGAGACACCGGGCAGAATGAGGCATCAACCTGCAAACGGCCGATAACGTTGGATTCATCCTCTTCAGTGCGCTGATTAGCGGGCTGATAGCCACGACCGCTCAGGACCTTGAGCCTCATTTTGATCTCACCCTTCTTGGTCAGATGCGCAATTACGTGATCCGGATTAACGACTTCTACGTCATGATCCAGAGTAATGTCGCGGGCGGTCACGGGGCCTTCGCCCTTTTTCTCCAGAACCAGTTCGGCTTCATCCCGCGCGTGCATCTGGAACGCAACACCCTTTAGGTTGAGGAGGATATCGATGACATCTTCCTGTACACCTTCAATGGCGCTGTACTCGTGAAGTACACCTTCGATTTCCACTTCGACCACGGCACAACCGGTGATTGAAGACAGCAGGATACGACGCAGAGCATTACCCAGGGTATGCCCAAAACCACGCTCCAAAGGCTCCAACGTCACCTTTGCATGATGGCTATTGAACACCTGGACGTTGACAATACTCGGCTTCAAAAAATCTGACAGTGAGCCTTGCATGGAATTTCCTCTTTAAGCTTACGATACGTTGCTGCGCTACAGTGTGTTGATTACTTGGAGTACAACTCAACGATCAGATGCTCATTTATGTCAGACGGCAGCTCGGAGCGCTCCGGATATGCCTTGAACACACCGCTCAGCTTCTTGCTGTCGACATCGATCCATTCGACGAAGCCACGTTGAGTGGCCAGATCCATGGAATTCTGGATACGGGTTTGGCTGCGGCAACCTTCACCAACGGCAACCACATCAGACGGGCTGACCCGGTAGGACGGAATCGTCACGACCTGCTCATTGACCGTGATTGCCTTGTGGCGAACCAGTTGCCGCGCCTCACTGCGAGAAGCGGCATAGCCCATGCGATAGACGACGTTGTCGAGACGCGACTCCAGAGTCTGCAGCAAATTCTCGCCGGTCGCGCCCTTGCGACGATCAGACTCCTGATAGTACAGGCGGAACTGCTTCTCAAGAACGCCGTAGGTACGACGCATTTTTTGTTTTTCACGCAACTGGTTTGCATAGTCAGAAACACGCGTCCGACGCTGCCCATGCTGCCCCGGAGGAAATGCGCGATTCTCCATGGCACACTTTGCGGTATAGCATTTCTCGCCCTTCAGAAAGAGCTTGGCCCCTTCACGGCGGCACTGGCGACACTTTGGTCCAATATATCTTGCCATCTCAATCTCCGGACTTACACACGGCGCCGCTTGGGGGGGCGGCAACCATTGTGCGGAATAGGGGTTACATCGGTAATGCTGGTAATGGTGAAACCTTGACCATTCAGGGCGCGAATGGCGGATTCCCGACCCGGGCCCGGGCCCTTGACGTTAACCTCGAGATTCTTCATCCCCATATCCTTGACGACCACGGCCACGCGCTCTGCAGCAACCTGTGCGGCAAAGGGTGTACTCTTGCGCGAGCCACGGAAACCGGAGCCACCCGCTGTCGCCCAGGCAAGTGCATTGCCCTGGCGGTCAGTGATGGTCACAATGGTGTTATTGAAGGACGCATGAATGTGGGCGACACCGTCGACCACATTCTTTTTTACGCGCTTCTTTGTACGGGGACTTGCCATTCCGCTTACCTATAAAAAGAAAAAGACGTGTGAGTTAAATTACTTGCGCATCATGCGACGTGGACCCTTTCGAGTACGCGCATTGGTACGGGTACGCTGACCGCGCACGGGCAGACCGCGACGGTGGCGAATACCACGCGTACAGCCCATATCCATGAGCCGCTTGATATTCATGGAAACTTCGCGGCGCAGATCGCCTTCTACGGTGAACTTGCCTACCTCCGAACGCAACGCCTCCAACTCCTGCTCGGTGAGATCCTTGACCTTCGAGCCGGTGTTGACACTGGCTGCAGCGCAGATTTTCACCGCACGCGTAGGCCCAATACCATAAATAGAGGTCAGCGCTATGACCGTATGTTTTTGATCTGGGACGTTGATCCCCGCAATACGCGCCATGCTAATACTCTCCTAATCGATCGCCGCAGTAAACCGGCTATTCTAAACTTCCAACAACTGCCAATCAAGTACCAGATTAGCCCTGGCGCTGCTTGTGGCGGGGGTCTGAGCAGATCACCCGAACCACGCCCTTGCGGCGGACCACCTTGCACTTACGGCACATTTTTTTAACCGATGCACGAACCTTCATCGTTCTCTCTCCAAACACAGGGCGCTGGGCCCACTTACAAACCAGTTCGACCGTAGCCTTTCAGGTTGGCCTTTTTCATCAGGCCATCGTACTGATGCGACATCAGGTGAGCCTGTATCTGTGAAATGAAATCCATGACCACTACAACAATAATCAGCAGAGACGTACCGCCAAAATAGAAAGGCACATTCCAGTACACGATCATGAATTCCGGCAACAAACAAACGGCGGTAATATACATTGCACCAACCAGCGTCAGTCGCGACATGACCTGATCGATGTATTTTGCTGTCTGCTGGCCGGGGCGAATACCGGGGATAAACGCACCCGAACGCTTCAGATTGTCTGCCGTGTCCTTGGGGTTAAACATCAGCGCCGTATAGAAGAAGCAAAAGAAAATAATCGCCAGCGCATACATCAGCACGTAAATCGGTTGCCCCGGGGAAAGTGTTGAAGACAGATCCCGCAACCAACCCATACCTTCTGCAGTGCCGAACCATCCACCCAAGGTTGCCGGGAAGAGGATAATACTGGAGGCAAAGATCGGTGGAATAACACCCGCCATATTTACTTTCAGCGGCAAATGGCTCTTCTGCGCGGCGAACACCTTTCGCCCTTGCTGACGCTTTGCGTAATTAACAGTAATTCGTCTCTGCCCTCTCTCCATAAAGACGACAAAACCGGTGACCAAAATCATCAGCACCAATAACGCGATAACGAGGAAAGCGCTCAACTCACCGACTCGTGCCAACTCCAGGGTGCCACCGATGGCTGAAGGAAGACCGGCAACAATACCTGCGAAGATAATCAACGAAATGCCGTTACCGATCCCGCGCTCGGTGATCTGCTCACCCAGCCACATCAAGAACATCGTGCCCGTCACCAAGCTGACAACCGCTGTAAACACAAAACCCATACCCGGTGAAGGCACGACGGGTAATGCGCCCATCTGTTGACTTTGCAAAGCAATGGCAACACCGATGGACTGAAAGGTCGCCAGCCCCAAGGTCCCGTAGCGCGTGTACTGGGTGATCTTGCGGCGCCCGGACTCGCCTTCTTTCTTCAGCTGCTCCAGCTTCGGCACAACCGCCGTCAGCAGCTGCATGATGATCGAGGCCGAAATATAGGGCATGACACCCAAAGCAAAAAGTGTCAAACGACCCAGCGCACCACCTGAGAACATGTTAAACATGTCCAGTATGGTGCCTTTTTGCTGATCAAACAGTATCGCCAGCGCAGCAGGATCAATACCCGGCACAGGAATGAAAGAGCCGATGCGGAAAACCAGCATTGCCAGAAACACAAACCACAGGCGCTGCTTGAGTTCTGTCAGCTTGCCCGAGCCCATGGCTCCGAGCATAGACGACCTTGAGGCGCCCACTTAATCCTCGACTTTGCCGCCGGCAGCTTCAATCGCTGCACGTGCACCTTTGGTTGCCAGTACACCGCGCAGGGTGACGGGTTTGACCACTTCACCTGAAGCGATCACTTTTGCACGCTTTATGTGCTGACCGACAATATTCGCCGCTTTCAGGGCAATCAAATCAACGGTATCGCCATCGACCTTAGCCAGCTCGCTGAGACGTACCTCAGCGGTAATACGCGCCTTGCGGGAGCTGAAGCCAATCTTCGGCAGGCGGCGCTGCAAAGGCATCTGACCGCCCTCGAAACCTACCTTATGGAAGCCGCCGGAGCGGGATTTCTGGCCTTTGTGGCCACGGCCACAGGTCTTGCCAAAACCGCAACCGATACCACGCCCGACGCGCTTCGGGTTCTTCTTTGAGCCCTCGGCAGGCTTAAGAGTATTCAAACGCATTTTATGCTTCCTCAACCTTTAGCATGTAGGAAACCGCATTAATCATGCCTCGGTTACACGGCGTATCCTCAACCACAACAGTGTGATGCATACGACGAATGCCCAGACCGGAGACGCAGGCCTTGTGAGCTGGCAGGCGGCCGATTGTGCTGCGCACCAGAGTGACTTTGACTTTCCCGGCCATAATTTACTCCGTAATCTCTTCGACGCGCTTGCCACGCTTGGCAGCGATAGCCTCAGGCGTTGTCATGCTGGTCAAGCCCTTGAACGTCGCGCGCACTACGTTGATCGGGTTATTTGAACCGATACATTTTGCCAACACATCGCGGACACCCACCGCCTCGAAAACGGCACGCATGGCGCCACCCGCGATGATGCCGGTGCCTTCAGATGCCGGTAACATAACGACCTTTGCCGCACCATGCACACCCGTGATGGAATATTGCAGCGTGCCGCCCTTGAGGTCGACCTTACGCATATTTTTACGCGCATCTTCCATCGCCTTCTGCACCGCAACCGGCACTTCACGCGCCTTGCCACGACCGAAGCCGACACGACCTTCGCCGTCGCCCACGACCGTCAACGCGGTAAAGCCGAAGATACGACCACCCTTGACGACCTTGGCGACGCGATTAATACCGACGAGCTTTTCGATTAAGCCGTCGCTGTTTGCTGCTGCATCAAATTTTGCCATGCGGACACCTTAACCCTTATATCTGCAAGCCGTTTTCACGGGCCGCATCTGCGAGCGCCTTGACGCGCCCATGATACTGAAAACCGGAACGATCATACGCAACCCTATCAACCCCGGATGCCTTGGCACGTTCCGCGATAAGCTGACCGATCTTTTCGGCAGCCTCGATATTGCCCGTAGACTTCAAGCCTGACTTCACTTCAGATTCCAGCGTGGAAGCACTCGCCACGACCTTGCCGCCGTCAGGTGCAATAACCTGGGCATAAGTGTGTCGAGGAGTGCGATGAATACACAGGCGATAAACGCCCAATTCGCTGATTTTGGCACGCGTACGACGAGCACGGCGCAATCGACTCTGTTTCTTGTCCATGATTTTTCGCCCTTACTTCTTCTTCGCTTCTTTACGCACGACCTGCTCATCGGAATAGCGCACACCCTTGCCCTTATAGGGTTCCGGCGGACGATAGGCCCGAATATTCGCAGCCACCTGACCGACTAACTGTTTATCGATGCCCTTCACCACAACCTCAGTCTGGCTGGGTGTCTCAATGCTGACACCCTCAGGGATCTGATATTCAACCGGGTGCGAAAACCCCAGTGAAAGATTGAGAACCTTGCCCTGCGCCTGCGCACGATAACCAACGCCGACCAGTGTGAGCTTTTTCTCAAAACCCTGGGTCACACCGAGCACCATGTTGTTCAACAGGGCACGAGTGGTACCGGCCAGCGCGTCAGACTCCTTACCGCCATTGCGTGGCGCAAAGGTCAGCACATTGTCTGCCTGCTTTACATCGACGGAGGCGTGAATTTCATGGGTTATTTCACCCTTGGCACCCTTGACCTTGATCGCCTGGCCATCAATATTGACCTCGACACCCGAAGGCAGCTGAACGGGGTTCTTAGCAACACGTGACATCGTCAGCCCCCTTTTAAGCGACAAAACAGAGAATTTCACCGCCATGACCGGCCTTACGGGCGGCACGGTCTGTCATCAGACCCTTGGAGGTGGAAACCACGGCAACACCCAAACCACCCATCACTGAAGGCAGTTCGTCCTTACCCTTATAAACACGCAGGCCGGGGCGGCTTACGCGCTTGATCAAATCGATGACGGGGCGTCCTTCATAATACTTGAGGGAAATCTCCATCACCGGCTTGCCATCGATATCCTTAACAGACACGGTATTGATGTACCCTTCATCCTTAAGCAGGTTTGCAATAGCAACCTTCTGCTTGGAGGATGGCATCGTCACACTCAGCTTACCTGCTGCAAGAGCGTTACGAACACGGGTCAACATATCCGCAACGGGATCAGTCATGCTCATGCCAGAAACTCCTAACTAAAAATACACTGCCTGCGGCAGCGTTTACCAACTAGCCTTAACCAGGCCGGGAATATCACCACGCATTGCAGCTTCACGCAACTTCGTGCGACTCAGTCCAAATTTCCGGTAGTAACCGTGAGGACGCCCCGTCTGACGGCAGCGATTGCGCTGACGACAGGGACTGGCATCGCGCGGCAGGGCCTGAAACTTTCGACGCGCCTCTTCCTTCTCTTCATAACCCAGGGAAGGATCTTTTAGCTGTGCCTTCAGCTCAGCCCGCTTGGCGGCATACTTCTTCACCAAACGTGCGCGCTTCAGTTCGCGATTAATAATGGAGACTTTTGCCATCGCTAGATTCTCTTACTTTTTAAGCGGAAGATTAAAGGCGGTCAGTAATGCGCGCGCCTCATCGTCGGTCTTTGCCGTGGTGGTAAAACAAATATCCATTCCACGAATCGCATCGATCTGATCGTAATCAATTTCCGGGAACATGATCTGCTCCTGGATACCCATGCTGTAGTTGCCACGACCATCGAAGGCCTTGCCATTCAAGCCACGGAAGTCACGGATACGTGGAATGGCAATGCTGATCAAACGATCCAGAAAATCGTACATACGATCACGGCGCAGAGTCACCTTACAGCCCACCGGCCAGCCTTCACGCACCTTGAATCCCGCAACAGAAAGGCGTGCCTTGGTCACGATAGGCGCCTGACCTGAAATCTTCACCATGTCGGCTACCGCATTCTGAATAACCTTCTTGTCGCCGATCGCCTCACCTACACCCATGTTCAGCGTGATCTTGGTGATCTTGGGAACTTCCATAACACTCGTGTAGCCAAACTGCTCCTGGAGCTGCTTGATCACAGTATCTTTATAAAATTCTTTAAGTCTGGACATTTGCCTAACTCGCCTTAAATGTCCACAACTTCGTTGCTGGACTTGAAGTAACGTACCCGACGACGATCCTCGAGAACCTTAATCCCGATACGGTCAGCCTTTCCAGTAGCCGAATTAAACACGGCTACATTTGATATATGAAGCGGCATTTCCTTTTCGATAATGCCACCGGACTCACCGGCATTCGGGTTGGGCTTGACATGCTTCTTGGCCATATTGGCCCCTTCGATAACGACACGCTCGTTGTCGATAATCTTCAGCACCGAACCGCGCTTACCCTTGTCTTTACCGGCGATGATGATGACATCATCACCTGTCTTAATCTTGTTCATGCTCGTTGCCCCAGCAGTTACAGCACTTCAGGTGCCAGCGAAATAATCTTCATAAAACGCTCGCCACGAAGCTCGCGTGTCACCGGACCAAAAATACGCGTACCGATGGGCTGCAGTTGTGCATTCAACAACACGGCCGCATTACCATCAAAACGAATAATCGACCCATCGGGACGACGCACGCCCTTGGCGGTACGCACAACAACCGCGCTATAAACCTCGCCCTTCTTGACCTTGCCGCGAGGAATAGCCTCTTTGACACTCACCTTAATGATGTCGCCAATCCCCGCATACCGGCGCTTGGAGCCACCCAGGACTTTGATACACATCAGCCGACGCGCGCCGCTGTTATCGGCCACATCCAACACCGTTTGCATCTGAATCATCGATACTTCTCCGCCAATCTGTACCCAGCTCCTCCAACCTCCGTGGTTCGAGGGCGCGAAATAATACCACCTAAACGCGCAGAGCCCAAATCTTTTTCGCTTTGGGCTCTGCGATCAATCCTTTTTCCCCACCAGCCGCCGAAACCTGCGGGTGGAGCACGCTTTTTAGCCAGCGCGCTTTACAATTTCAGCCAGTCGCCAGGACTTGGTCTTTGACATCGGGCGACACTCGGAAATCGTCACCTCATCGCCAATGTTGCAGTCATTGTTCTCATCATGGACATGTAACTTGGTCGAACGACGGATGTATTTTCCGTATAAAGGATGCTTGACGCGACGCTCAACCATCACCGTGATGGTACGATCCATCTTGTCGCTGATTACCCGCCCGGCAAGCGTGCGGACTGCCTTATCTTCACTCATTCTGCACCACCCGCAATCTCATTCATGATCGTCTTGACGCGTGCCACGTCACGGCGCACGCCTTTCAGGCGCGCAGAGCTACCCAGCTGGCCGGTTCCTTTCTGCATGCGCAGATTGAACTGCTCACGCAACAGACCCTGAAGCTCTTCGCTCAGCTCTGCCGCACTTTTTCCACGTAATTCTTTTGCGTCCATCACATCACCGTCCGCGTCACAAAGGTCGTCGACAGAGGCAGTTTGGCTGCGGCCAGGCGAAACGCCTCGCGCGCCACGTCCTCGGCAACACCTTCCATTTCAAATAACATCCGGCCCGGCTGAATCTGCGCCACCCAGTATTCAACAGCACCCTTACCCTTACCCATGCGAACCTCAAGGGGCTTCTTGGTAATCGGCTTGTCCGGAAACACACGAATCCAGATCTTTCCGCCACGCTTGATGTGACGGGTCATGGCACGACGTGCAGCTTCGATTTGGCGTGCGGTAATGCGCCCGCGGGCGGTCGCCTTCAGGCCGCACTCGCCGAAACTGACATCACTGCCGCGAAACGCCAGTCCGCGGTTCTTGCCTTTCATTTGTTTGCGAAATTTCGTTCGCTTTGGCTGTAACATAACTTGGTCTCCCTAAACGCTACTTCTTCGCAGCGGCTTGATCAGCGACAGCAGCAGGGGCCTGTCCTTTTTCGAAGACTTCCCCCTTGAATAGCCACACCTTGACGCCAATCACACCATAGGTTGTGCTCGCTTCAACGAGGCCGTAGTCAATATCGGCTCTCAGGGTGTGCAGGGGGACACGGCCTTCGTGGTACCACTCGGTGCGCGCAATCTCCGCACCGTTCAGCCGACCGGATACGCGAACCTTAATACCCAAGGCACCCAAACGCATCGCATTCTGCACCGCACGCTTCATGGCGCGCCGAAACATGATACGACGCTCAAGCTGCTGAGCAACGTTCTCAGCCACCAGGGTGGCATCCAGCTCAGGCTTGCGAATCTCTTCAATATTGATACTGACCGGCACACCCATCATCTGGCTGACGGCACGGCGCAGACGTTCAACATCCTCACCCTTTTTGCCAATGACAATACCCGGGCGGGCGGTATGGATGGTAATGCGGGCATTACTTGCAGGGCGCTCAATCTGCACGCGACTGACAGACGCATGGGAAAGCTTCTTCTTTATGAAGTCACGAACCTCAAGATCCATATTCAGGATATTCGCGAAATCCTTACTGTCTGCGTACCACTTGGATGTCCAGTCTTTGACAATACCAAGACGGATGCCTATCGGATGTACTTTCTGACCCATTACTCTGCCTCTTAACTGTCGCTGACGGTGACGGTGATATGCGCGCGGCGCTTAAGGATACGCGTTCCGCGCCCCTTGGCACGTGCACGCATGCGCTTGTAAGTCGGGCCTTCGTCAACAAAGATCGCGCTAACCTTCAATTCGTCGATATCCGCGCCCTCATTGTGCTCGGCATTGGCGATGGCAGATTCAAGCACCTTTTTCAGCACACGCGCCGCTTTCTTGGGGCTGAAGGCCAGGGTCTGAATCGCCTTTTCCACCGGCAGCCCTCGAATCTGATCGGCAACCAGACGGCCCTTTTGGGCGGACAACGACGCATTTGTCAATTTTGCACTTACTTCCATCTCGGTACCCCTTAGCGGCCTTTCTTGTCGGCAGTGTGGCCTCTATAGGTGCGAGTCGGGGCGAATTCACCCAACTTGTACCCCACCATATCTTCGGTGATGAACACCGGAACATGCTGCCGACCATTATGTACGGCAATGGTCAAACCCAGCATTTCCGGAAGCACCATCGAACGGCGCGACCAGGTCTTGATCGGTTTCCGGTTATTAGTTTCTGCGGCAACCTGAACTTTCTTCAGGAGATGCAGATCGACAAAAGGCCCTTTGCTAACTGAACGTGGCACAGTCCTGACTCTCTTCTATTACTTAGATTTGCGACGGCGAACAATCATGCCATCGGTCCGTTTATTACTGCGGGTCTTGTAACCCTTGGTTGGCACACCCCAGGGTGAAACCGGATGGCGGCCACCCGAGGTGCGACCCTCACCACCGCCATGCGGGTGATCGACCGGATTCATGGCCACACCACGAACGGTGGGGCGAACACCGCGCCAGCGAGATGCGCCGGCCTTGCCCAGTGAACGCAGACTGTGCTCACTGTTACCCACTTCACCCACAACCGCGCGGCACTCGATGTGTACCTTGCGCATCTCACCGGAGCGCAGACGCAGGGTGGCGTAGTCACCTTCACGGGCGACCAGCTGCGCCGAGGTGCCGGCACTGCGCGCAATCTGTGCGCCCTTACCCGGCTTCATCTCAATGCAATGAATCGTGGTGCCCACCGGCATGCGACGCAGGGTCAGACAGTTGCCTGGCTTGATGGGCGCTTCGGCACCGGACATGATCTCAGTGCCGGCGGTAACCGCCTTGGGGGCAATGATATAACGCCGCTCACCATCCGCGTACAGCACCAGGGCAATATTCGCGCTGCGGTTCGGATCATACTCCAAGCGCTCGACACGAGCGGGAATTCCATCCTTGTTGCGCTTGAAATCGATGATCCGATAGTGCTGCTTGTGACCACCGCCCTTGTGGCGGGTGGTGATGCGGCCCTGATTGTTACGCCCGCCGGTACGCGACTTCTTTTCCAGCAGGCCGGCAAAGGGCGCGCCCTTATGCAGGTCCGGATTGACCACCTCGACCACAAATCTGCGGCCGGGTGATGTCGGTTTTGCTTTTACAATTGCCATGCTATCTACTCCGAAACCTTATTCGCCGCCAATGAAGTCGATTTCCTGGCCGGCCTTGACACGCACATAGGCCTTTTTCCAGTCTTTTCGACGACCCAGACGCGCCCCAGAACGCTTAACCTTACCCTTGGTATTGAGAACGCGAACGGCATCAACCTCCACTTCAAACAGGGCTTCAACCGCCTGTTTGATTTCAGGCTTGGTGGCATCCGGGGCAACCTTGAACACGTACTGGTTACTGGACTCGCCGACGTTGGATGCCTTTTCAGTAATATGCGGGGCCAGGATGACCTTCATGATGCGTTCCTGATTCATCCGAGCATCTCCTCAATCTGTTTGACAGCCGTGACCGTCATCAGCACATTAGTGCTGTTAACCAGGCTGACCGGATCAATCTCCTTGGCGCCACAAACGTCGACCTTGTAGAGATTGCGCGCAGACAGATAAAGGTTTTCGCTCTCCCCATCCGTCACGATCAGGCAGTTATCAAAACCCAGCGCATCCAATTTCTCGACCAGTACCTTGGTCTTAGGCGCCTCGAAATCAAACGTATCGACGATCTTCAGGCGCTCCTGACGAACCAACTCAGAAAGAATCGAGCGCATGGCGCCGCGATACATCTTCTTGTTCACCTTTTGCGAGTGATCCTGTGGACGCACGGCAAAGGTATGACCACCGCTACGCCAGATCGGGCTACTGGAGGTGCCTGCACGCGCACGGCCGGTACCCTTCTGGCGCCAAGGCTTGGCGCCACCGCCGCGGACGTCGGAGCGGCTCTTGCTGGCACGCGTTCCGCTACGCCCCCCCGCCAGATAGGCGGTAACGACCTGATGAACCAGGGCTTCATTGTAATCACGGGCGAAGTTGCCTTCTGAGACTTCAAGCGTTTCGCTTGAAGTTTCGCCCGCCGCCGTTGTTAACTTGAGATCCATGTTATCGCCCCTTAGCTACGTGCTTTGACTGCTGCGCAGAGGATCACATCGCCACCCTTAGCCCCGGGCACAGCACCCTTGACCAACAGTAGATTGCGCTCGGCATCAACACGCACAACTTCAAGATTCTGCACGGTACGGCGCACGGCGCCCATGTGACCGGCCATTTTCTTGCCCTTGAAGACATGTCCTGGCGTCTGGCCCAGACCAATGGATCCCGGCGCGCGGTGAGACAAAGAGTTACCGTGCGTGGCATCCTGCATGTGGAAATTGTGACGCTTGATAACGCCGGCAAAGCCCTTACCAATACTGGTACCCGACACATCGACCTTCTGGCCTGCGGAGAAGATTTCCACACTCACGCTGTCACCCGCAGAAATATCTTCACCCTCGCCATCATCAAGGCGGAACTCCCAAAGACCCCGACCCGCTTCCACACCCGCCTTGGCGAAGTGTCCGGTAGCCGGCTTGTTGACACGGGAAGGACGACGGCTGCCGGTGGTCACCTGCACGGCACGATAGCCATCGACATCCTGCGTCTTGACCTGGGTCACGCGATTGGGATCAACCTCGATGACCGTCACCGGGATGGAAACACCCTCCTCGGTGAAGATGCGAGTCATACCTGCCTTACGGCCGACTACTCCGATCGTCATCTTTAATTCCTCTATATCTGCCGATCCGAGACCGGCACTTAAACCATCTAAAATTCGTCAACTCAGCCCAACTTGATCTGGACATCGACACCCGCAGCCAGATCCAGCTTCATCAGCGCATCGACGGTCTTGTCAGTGGGATCGACAATATCCATCAGGCGCTTGTGGGTGCGGATCTCGTACTGATCACGCGCGTCCTTGTTGACATGCGGAGAAGTCAGCACCGTCCAGCGCTCTTTCTTGGTCGGCAGCGGAATCGGCCCGTGAACCTGCGCGCCCGTGCGCTTTGCGGTTTCAACAATCTCCTGCGCAGACTGATCGATCAGACGATGATCAAAAGCCTTTAAGCGGATGCGAATTCTCTGTCCTGCTGCCATTTTTGCTGACCTTTATCAATAAATGCTGCATATCAACCGACAAGGACCGAGCAGCGAAGCAAAGCCTCACCGGCTCAGCCCTTGTTGACGACCAAATACTTACTCGATGATCTTGGAGACCACGCCCGCACCCACGGTACGACCGCCTTCGCGAATCGCGAAACGCAGACCTTCTTCCATGGCAATCGGCGCAATCAGGGTCACCGTCATGTTGACGTTGTCACCCGGCATCACCATCTCAACACCGTCAGGCAGATCACAGGCACCGGTAACATCGGTGGTGCGGAAATAAAACTGCGGACGGTAGTTG
>JAJRWE010000135.1 GCA_024276955.1 Gammaproteobacteria bacterium | reverse complement strand
GTCCTTAGTCCTTAGTCCTTAGTCCTTAGTCCTTAGTCCTTAGTCCTTAGTCCTTAGTCCTTAGTCCTTAGTCCTTAGTCCTTAGTCCTTAGTCCTTAGTCCTTAGTCCTTAGTCCTTAGTCCTTAGTCCTTAGTCCTTAATATCCAGCCCGCACTGTTTTGCCAGGCCGACGAAGTCCGGGAACGAGGTGTTCACATTGGCGCAATCGTCGATGACGATGGGCCCGCTGGCGCGCAGTGCGGCCATGGCGAAGGCCATGGCGATGCGATGGTCGCCATGACTAGAGACCCGACCACCGCCAAAGGGTTCCGCCTCGCGAGCGCGCCCCTGGATAATAATGCCATCCTCGGTGGGCCGGGCATTCACACCAAGGGTCTGCAGGCCGTCGGCCATCGCCTGGATGCGATCGCTCTCCTTCACCCGCAGCTCGCGCGCGCCAGTGAGAACCGTCTCACCTTCGGCACAGGCGGCGGCCACGAACAGGGCCGGGAATTCATCGATGGCCAGCGGCACCTGTGCCTCGTCGATGCGGATGCCCTTTAGTTTCGCTGCACGCACGCGGATATCGGCCACGGGTTCGCCACCCACTTCCCTTTCATTGCTCAGGGTCAGATCACCGCCCATTTCGCGCAGGATGTTGATCACGCCGATGCGGGTGGGGTTGATACCGACGTGGCGCAGGATGAGATCCGAACCTTCGCTGATGCTGGCGCCGACCATGAAAAAGGCCGCCGAGGAAATATCCGCCGGCACTTCCACCGGGGTCGCGGTCAACTTGCCGCCGCCGGTCACACAGGCGGTGGCGCCGTCACGCTCGACCGGATAGCCGAAACCGGCCAGCATACGCTCAGTGTGGTCGCGGGTGGGCGCCGGCTCGGTGACGCAGGTGCGCCCCTTGGCGTACAGCCCGGCCAGCAGCAGGGCCGACTTGACCTGCGCGCTGGCCACCGGCATCTCGAAGTTGATACCGTACAGCGGCTGATCGCCACAGATGTCCAGCGGCGCGGTGCCGTTTTCGGTGGTGCCGATCACCGCTCCCATCAGCGCCAGTGGATCGGTGACACGGCGCATGGGGCGTCCAGACAGAGAGGCGTCACCGGTCAGGTGTACGTCGAAATCCTGCCCCGCCAGTAGCCCGGCCAGCAGGCGCATGGAGGTACCGGAATTGCCCACGTACAGCGATCCCACCGGCGGCTTGAGGCCATGCAGGCCGACGCCGTGGATGGTCACCCGACCGTTATCGGGGCCATCGATGCGCACGCCCATGTCGCGGAAGGCCTGCAGGGTGGCGAGACTGTCCTCGCCTTCGAGAAAGCCAGTCACCTCGGTCACGCCCTCGGCTAGCGAACCCAGCATGATGGAGCGGTGGGAGATGGACTTGTCGCCGGGCACACGCGCCTCGCCACTGAGGTGGCCGCCGGGTTGCACGGTAAAGATCACATTATCGTTCATACATTCTCACAATTTCTACATGCGTAGGAGCGGGCCATGCCCGCGATTGAGTCAATTCATCGCGGGTATGGCCCGCTCCTACGATTCATTTATTCAGTTCCGTAGGTTGGGGTGAGGCACGAACCCCAACACAGCAGGCTTCGATAATCTTCCGCTGTTGGGGTTCGTACCTCACCCCAACCTACGGATCGATTATTCATTGTCGCAAAAGCGGTCACGCGCCGCCTTGGCATGGCTGAAGACCTCCAGCAGGTAATCGCCGTCGTCATGGGCAATGGCCTCACGCAGACGCTTCAAATCAGCCTCGAAGCGATCCAGCATGGCCAGCAGGGCCGGTTCATTGTGCACGCAGATATCGCGCCACATGTTCGGGTCGCTGGAAGCGATGCGGGTGAAATCGCGGAAACCGCCGGCAGCGTATGCGAAGATCTCCTGTTTGTCGTCCATCTTCGCCAGCGTATCGACGAGACTGAAGGCCAGCAGATGCGGCAGATGACTGGTGGCGGCCAACACGCGGTCGTGGTGCTCGGGATCCATTTCCAGCACCTCAGCACCAGCGGCCTGCCACAGGGCGCGCACGCGCTCGACGGCGTCGGCACTGCTGTTCTCGGTCGGCGTAAGGATCACACGGTGATCCCGATACAGCCCGGCGAAGGAAGCCTCGACGCCGCTGTCCTCAGTGCCAGCAATGGGATGACCCGGCACGAAGTTGGCCGGTAATTCACCGAAGGCCTGCCGCGCTGCCTCGATCACGCTGCCCTTGGTGGAGCCGGCGTCGGTCAGCACGGCATCGGCCGATAACTGTGGCTTGATGGCACGCATCACCGCCTCCATCGCCCCCACCGGCAGGGCCAACAGCACCATGTCCGCGCCGCGAACGGCCTCGGCCGGATCAAGGCTGTAGCGGTCGATGACGCCCAGCGCCCGCGCCCGTTGCAGGTGTGCCTCATCACGGCCGGCACCGACGATCTCGTCCACTGCCCCGGCCTCGCGCAAGGCACGTGCGAGAGAACCGCCGATGAGACCGACGCCGATGATGGTGAGTTGTCGAATCGCTTTCATTGTTGCACTTTTCGAAAGTTGCTATTTAACGCAAAGGCGCAGAGAACGCAAAGTTGTTTATTAACGTGTGACACCGCTCCGCGGTGCCACACATCCCGTGGCGCTCCGCGCCACAGAACCATGCGGACCAGCCCGCCCATTGCGTTGCGCCGCAGAGTGGTGCAAAGAGTGGTGCAAAGAGTGGTGCAAAGAGCGGTGCACGAGAATAATCAGTTCTGTTTTCTTTGCGCCCTTCGCGTCTTTGCGCCTTTGCGTTGAATCTTTTCTACTTCTTCAACACCTTACGCAGGGCCGCCAGAAAACGCTCGTTCTCCGCCACGAGCCCCAGCGTCACGCGCAGGTGCCGCGGCATACCGTAATTGGCCACCGGACGCACGATGACGCCCTCGTGCAGCAGCGCATCATACACAGGCGCCGCATCGCCGCCCACATCAATACTGACGAAATTGCCGACGGAGGGAATGAATTCGAGGCCCATTTCCGTCACCGCATCCGTGACCCGCGCCATCTCTTCCACATTCAGATGCACCGCCTGCTGCACATGCGCCTTGTCCGCCAGTGCCGCCGTGGCCGCGGCGAGGGCCAGGCTATTGACGTTGAAGGGCGGGCGGATGCGGTTCAGCAGATTGGCCATGTCCGGGTGCGACAACGAATAGCCCACGCGCAGCCCGGCCAGCCCATAGGCCTTGGAGAAGGTGCGCGTCACCAGCAGATTCGGGAAACGGTCCAGCCAGCGACTGGCGTCCGGGTAACCGGCCGCGCCCAGGGCGGGATCGCTGGCATATTCAAAATAGGCCTCGTCAACCACCACCACAACCCGTTCCGGCACCGCGGCGATGAAGGCCTGCAATTCGTCACCCTGCAGCCAGGTGCCGGTGGGATTGTTGGGATTGGCAATGAAGACTACCCGCGTGCGCTCACTGATCAACGCCCGCATGGCCTCGAGATCGTGCCCCCAGCCACGCGCCGGGGCGACCACCGCCTGTCCGCTGGCGGCCTGCGTGACGATGGGATACATGGCGAAGGCATGTTCGGAGAACAGCACCTCATCGCCCGGCTGCACGAACACCCGCACGACGAATTCCAGCACATCGCTGGAACCGTTGCCGAGGGTGATCTGCGCCATGTCCACGTCGTGATGCTCGCTCAAGGCCTGCTTGAGGGCGTAGCCGTTGCCGTCGGGATAGCGCGCCAGCTCGGTACATTCAGCGGCAAAAATTTCCTGCACGCGCGGACTGGGGCCAAGGGGGTTTTCGTTGGAGGCCAGCTTGACGATATCGCTAACACCGTATTCGCGCCGCAGCTCGTCGATGGGCTTTCCCGGCTGGTAGGGGTGCAGGCCACGCACACCCGGCGTGGCCCACTGTTCGAAACGATTCATTACCACTTCTCTTTAAAATGCTCTTGTTCTTGCCACCCTAGTGTAGGGTCCTACACTAGATGACCGGCGCTGAACAACCTGTAGGAGCGGCTTTCAGCCGCGACAATTATCTCAAACAACATTTCGCGGCTAAAAGCCGCTCCTACAGGTTGAACTTACCGACATGTAGCATGTAGGGTGGGCATTGCCCACCATTGTCACAGAACTAAATAATTTGCTGGGTGGCGCCCACCCTACGAATTGTTTACAGAACGGCCTTCGGATAAGAACCCAGCACCTTGAACATGGGCGAGTCTGTCTTCAGGGTTTCCAGCGCCTTGGAAACCGCCGCATCCTGCACATGGCCATTGATGTCGATAAAGAACACATATTCCCAGTTAGCCAGGCGTGAGGGCCGAGACTCGATGCGGCTCATGGAAATGCCATTGCGCTCAAAGGGCGACAGCAGGCGATAGAGTGCACCGGGACGGTTCGGCGTTGATACCAGTAATGAGGTCTTGTCATCGCCACTGGGCGTAACCGCCTGCGTGCCAATCACCAGAAAGCGCGTGGTGTTGTCCGGATTGTCCTCGATCTTGGCCTCAAGCACCGGCAGCCCGTAAATGTCGGCGGCCGTCTCGCCGGCGATGGCGGCGGCTCCCTCCTCCACAGCAGCGCGGCGCACGGCCTCGGCATTGGAACTGACGGAGATCCGTTCCACTTCAGGCAGATGTGCATCGAGCCATTCACGACACTGTGCCAGTGACTGCTGATGAGAATAGATCTTTTTTATGTTATGACGGTCGCGGCCAATCAGGTGGTGATGGATACGCAATTCCACCTCACCACAAATAGCCAGCGAGGAACGCAGGAACATATCCAGGGTATGATTGATCACCCCCTCGGTGGAATTCTCCACCGGCACCACACCAAAGTGGGCACTGCCCGCCTCCACCTCGCGGAACACCTCATCAATGGCGGCCATGGGGCGGGCACGCACGGAATGACCGAAGTGTTTCAATGCCGCGGCCTGGGTAAAGGTGCCCTCGGGACCGAGAAAGGCCACGCTGAGTGGCTGCTCCAGGGCCAGACAGGCGGACATGATCTCGCGGAACAGGCGCGCCATTTCTTCACCGGGCAATGGGCCCTGGTTGCGTTCCAGTACCTTGCGCAGCACCTGCGCCTCACGCTCGGGGCGGTAGAAGAGCACCTCTTCCGGTGACTCGCCCTGTTCCGCCTGCTTGGTCTGCGCCACTTCCTGCGCCAGTGCGGCACGCTCGGAAATCAGCCGCTGGATATCGGCATCCACCGCATCGATGCGATTGCGAATCTCGTCCAGTCTGTCGCTCATTACTGTCAGCCTATTTCGTTTCAGAGTGCGCGCACGGCCAGCACACCGTCGATGGCCTCGATATTTTTCAGTACCGAATCGTCCACCGCCTGATCGACATCAACCAGGGTATAGGCCAGATCACCACGCGACTTGTTCAGCATATCAATGATATTCAAGCCGCCATCCGCCAGCGCGGTGGATATCTGCCCGACCATGTTGGGCACATTGGAATTGACGATGGCGATGCGATGGCCGTCGGTGCGCGGCATAAACACGTCGGGGAAATTGACGGAATTGCGGATGGTGCCGTTTTGCAGATATTCACGCACTTGGTCGGCGACCATGATGGCGCAGTTATCTTCCGCCTCCTGCGTCGAGGCGCCCAGGTGCGGCAGGGTGATTACACGCTCATGGTTTTTCAGCAGATTGCTGGGGAAGTCGCACACATAGGCGTAAACCTTGCCGGCCTTGATGGCAGCTGACACGGCCTCATCGTCGACGATACCGCCGCGGGCAAAATTGAGAATCACCACCTTGTCTTTCATGATCTTCAGCCGCTCGGCGTTAATCATGTTTTTGGTAGCCTCGACAAGCGGCACGTGAAAGGTGACGAAATCCACATTAGACAACAGATCGTCCACACTGGTCGCCTTTTTGACGTTAGACGACAATTCCCACGCGCCCTCCACCGTAATGCCGTGATCGAAACCGATGACGTTCATGCCCAGTGACACAGCAGCGTTGGCCACCTGCCGGCCGATAGCGCCGAGGCCGATGACGCCGAGGGTACGGCCCGGCAATTCGAAACCGCCGAAGTTCTTTTTACCCGCCTCGACCTGCTTGCCGATACTCGCGTCGTCACCCTCCAGGTTGCGGGCAAACTCCCACCCCTGGCAGATGTTGCGCGCCGCCAGTAGCATACCGGTCAGCACCAGTTCCTTCACTGCATTGGCATTGGCACCCGGGGCATTAAACACCGGAATGCCCATGGCGCTCATTTTGTCGACGGGAATATTATTGACCCCGGCGCCGGCACGACCCACGGCCTTCAGCGTGGGCGGGATTTCCATGTCGTGCATCTTGAAGGAGCGCAGCAGGATGGCATCCGGATGCTGGATCTCGGAGGCGATTTCGTACTGGTCGCGTGGCAGGCGTTCCAGACCGGCAACGGAGATGTTATTCAAAGTCAGAATTTTGTACATCTTCAACCCTCTTCTGATGCCACAGAGGCACAGAGTACACAGAGAAAAACAATTTTATTTTTCCTCAGTGAACTCTGTGCCTCTGTGGCCAATCTTTTCAGCCGTTGCGCTTTTCGAAATCCACCATGAAGGCAATCAGTGCATCCACGCCCGCTTCCGGCATGGCATTGTAGATACTGGCGCGCATGCCCCCCACGGAGCGATGGCCCTTGAGGGTGATCAGTCCGGCTTCCTTGGCCTCGGCGAGGAAGCCGGCATCCAGCCCGGCATCGGCCAGGGTGAAGGGCACGTTCATCCACGAGCGGCAACCTGGATCCACGGGATTGCTGTAAAAACCGGAGGCATCGATGGCAGCATATAGCTTGTTGGCCTTGCCTTGGTTGATCTCGGCCATGGCTTTGAGCCCGCCCTTCTGCTTGATCCAGTCGAAAACCAGCCCGGCCAGATACCAGCCATAGGTCGGCGGCGTGTTGTACATGGAACCGGCATCGGCATGAATTTTATAATCAAACATGGCGGGCGTGCCGTCCTTGGCATTGCCGACCAGGTCATCGCGAATGATGACCCCGGTCAACCCGGCCGGACCGATATTCTTCTGCGCACCGGCGTAGATGATGCCGAACTTCGACACATCGATGGGACGCGAAAGAATAGTCGACGACATGTCGGCAACCAGCGGCACATTGCCGCTATCAGGAATATACGGGAACTCCACACCTTCGATGGTCTCGTTGGGGGTGTAGTGCACATAGGCGGCGTCGCTGCCGTGTGCCACGGCACCCTCGGCGGGCACGGACGTGAACTTACCGCCACTTTCGGTATCCGCCACTACCGTAATCTCACCGAAGCGCTTGGCCTCGGCGATGGCCTTCTTCGACCAGGAGCCGGTGCGGTAGTAGTCGGCCTTGCCGCGCTTGTCACCGATGGCACCACCGAGCAAATTCAGCGGCACCATGGCGAACTGGCTGGAGGCACCGCCCTGTAAAAACAGCACCTTGTAGTTGGCGGGAATCGCCATGATCTCACGCAGATCGGCCTCGGCCTGTTCCGCAATGGACATGAATTCCTTGCCGCGATGACTCATCTCCATTACCGACATGCCCGAGCCGCGCCAGTCCAATATCTCGGCCTGGGCCTTTTCCAAAACGTCCTGTGGCAGTACGGCAGGGCCGGCACTGAAGTTAAATACGCGACTCATGGATACCCCTGTTGTTTTTCAATACTTCAAATCTGGCCGTAGGAGCGGGCCATGCCCGCGAAAAAAATTTCTCGCCACGAAGTCACAGCGAACACGGAGAAAAACCTGTGAGTAATCTCTGTGACTCCGTGACAAGTTGTGGCAATTATCGCGGGCATGGCCCGCTCCTACGGGACGGTACGTCTATTCGGTTTCTTCATTCTGGTTCTCTTCACTCTGGTTCTCTTCGTCGTCATCCTGCTCGACGATACGCTGCATACCCACCAGCTTCTCGCCCCTGGTCAGGTTGATGAGCTTCACACCCTGAGTATTGCGACCCAGCACGGAGACCTCGGCGACGCGGGTGCGCACCAGGGTGCCACGATTGGTGATCAGCATGATCTCGTCATCGTCCTGCACCAGCACGGCGCCCACCACGGCGCCGTTGCGCTCGTTGCTCTGGATCGACAGCACGCCCTGGCCGCCACGGCCATGGGCCGGGTACTGATCCACGGCAGTGCGTTTTCCGTAACCGTTTTCGGTCGCCGTAAGCACACAGCCTTCACTGGCGATAATCAGCGAAATCACCCGGGCATCCGCCGCCAGCTTCACGCCACGCACACCGCAAGCGGTGCGGCCCATGGCGCGCACGTTGCTTTCATTGAAGCGGATCACCTTGCCGGCGCTGGTAAACAGCATCACGTCGCGCTCGCCGTCGGTGATGTCCACGCCCACCAGCTGGTCGCCATCGCGCAGGTCGATGGCGATGATGCCGTTGCTACGCGGACGCGAAAAATCCTGCAGCGAGGTCTTTTTCACCGTGCCATTGGCAGTGGCGAAGAAGATGTTCTTGTCGGCCTCGTACTCGCGGATCGGCAGCACCGCGGTGATGCGCTCCCCCTCATCCAGCGGCAACAGATTGACAATCGGCTTGCCGCGCGCACCACGACCGGCCTGCGGTAATTCATAGACCTTCTTCCAGTACACCTTGCCGGCGCTGGAGAAGCACAGGATGGTGTCGTGGGTACTGGCGATGAATAGCTGATCGACGAAGTCCTCTTCCTTCATGGCCGTGGCGGACTTGCCGCGGCCACCACGACGCTGGGCGCGATAATCGGCCAGCGGCTGGGCCTTGGCATAGCCTTCGTGAGAGAGGGTCACCACCACGTCTTCTTCGGTAATCAGGTCTTCGAGACTGAGGTCGAGATGGGTTTCGAGGATCTCGGTACGACGCTCATCGCCGTACAGCTCCTTCATGGCCTGTAGTTCTTCGCGGATCACCTCCATCAGGCGTTCGATGCTGCCGAGAATCTCCAACAGCTCGAAGATGGTCGCCAGCAGCTCCTCATATTCGCCGAGAATCTTGTCCTGCTCCAACCCGGTCAGACGGTGCAGGCGCATTTCCAGGATCGCCTGTGCCTGGGT
>JAJRWE010000134.1 GCA_024276955.1 Gammaproteobacteria bacterium | reverse complement strand
TTGAACACGTACATCAAAAAGCGAAATATTCGAGAGTCGTTGGAGTAGAAAGTTAGCTGATTTTGTGTGCTGGCAACGGCCGTATGATCAATCCGGCTCTCATAAACTGGTCTCGTATGACACGGTTGTTAATGGCACCCCTACCCGTTGCATGCCTTACGGCCGTTGCGTAGGCCAGTAGATTGATCGCTGTCACGCCCTTAACGCCAGAATCCCTGGAAAAAATGTTGTGACCCCAAGTAGGCCAAAATATCGTGAGGCCGATCTGGTGAACATTCGAGAGGATGACATGGGTACAGATTACCAAAGAAAGTCATGTCTTCGGTGAATTATTTGTTAATTATTGAAAGGATGGGGAAAGGGTATTGAGGAGGTTAAGAGGAGGGGTTAAAGGGGGGCGAGGAGAAGCGGGATCAATCTCCCGCTTCCGAGGTTTTGGGCAGGACTACTTGGCGAGCTTTGTGACGCAAACGGCCTATCCAACCGACACGGCCGTTACTCTTTGAATCATCATGCAGATACTCATAGCTGTACCCATTGTAGTAGGGGGAGTAATAATACCGGTAACCGCCATAGTAGTACGGCCGTCGCTGCGGAATCCGGTTTAACACCACACCGATCACGCGCGTCCCCGCTCGATTCAACTGTTCCAGCATCGCTATTGCCGCTTCAGCATGAGTGCGCCCCGGCTGCACGATCATGATGACGCCATCCACCTGTGAAGCGATCACTGCCGCATCCGTCACCAAAAAAGGCGGGCTGTCAATCACGGCGATGTCAGACACCTCCTTCAAATCAGCCAACAGGTGCGTCATTTTTTGAGACTGCAGCAATTCTGTGGGATTGGGCGGCAGACTGCCGCTGGTGATCGCCTTCAAAGTCGCATCACCCACCGGGCGCATGATTTGTGGCAGTTTCTCCTGCCCTCGGAAATAATCACTCAGCCCGATCTGGTTGGATAAGTTGAGTTCGCGGTGAATGCGAGGACGGCGTAAGTCACAGTCCACCAGCACCACTTCCTTCCCCGCCTGGGCCATTACCACCGCCAGATTGGTAGCCACCATCGTTTTGCCTTCTCCTGGACCCGAGCTGGTCACCAGAATAGAGCGTATTGGCTCATCCACATTGGCGAATTCAAGATTGGTGCGCAAACTACGAAAAGCCTCGGCCAGAGGGGAGCGGGGGTGCTGAGTGACGTAGGGAGATGTCGGGGTGGTTGTGCCATTGCGGGATTTGGCCCCCAGATCCGCGATTTCAGCCACATAGCCGATAACTGGCAATCCTAACAAATGGGATACATCGGCCGGCGTCTTTAAGGTGTCGTCCAGGTACTCGATGAGAAATGCCACCGACCCCATGATGATCAAACCCACTGCACCGCCTAAAAGCAGGTTGTTGAGCAGCCGTGGCGACACCGGCTTGCCCGGTACCACCGCCTGTTCTACCTGCACCACATTCGGCGTACTTTGCACCCGAGCAAGCCGCACCGACTCATAATTACTCAACAGGTTGGCGTAAATTTGCTGATATAAAGCCAGGTTGGCCCCAATTTCCCGCTCTCCACTTTGAGTGGCGCTCGCCTGCTCCGGGAACAACAGCGCGAAATATTGCTGCTTAGTGGCCTCCAGCATCAATTGGAGCAGGTCGATTTGCCCTTGTTTATCACTGATAATCCTTTGTTGTTCCGGCGTCAAAGGAGCCGTCCCTTCCTCCGTAACCGGCGTCACACTGTCGCTATCCAATTCAATTTGCAGGTTGGTGATCTGGTCTTGGAGATCGAAAATTTGAGTTTCCAGCGCCTGCATCCGGGCGGAAGTGTCGACGACTTCCATTGGAACCTGGGCGCTGCGCAAGGTTTCAATCTGACCCTCAATCTGGTTAATCTGGGCTTGCAGACTTTGTTCAGAGGCGGTAAAGCGACTGGCCTGCAATTCATCATTTTGTTCGATTAAAGCATCGACAATTGTGTTGGCGATCAAGGCCGCCTGTTGGGGATCGCTGTCCTGAACGGTGACCTCCAGCAGCCGGGTACCCTGCAGCTGCCTGCCGCTCACCTGGTTAACGCTGATCGAGAACCCCAGCCGGTCGCTGGTCGCCTGCAGCACCGGCCGGGTGACCAACAGCGCCATGTAAGTTTGGGCTAATTCCTGATCGGTCAAGGTGGAAATATCGGAAATCGTACTCTCGCGGGCCTGCATGACCATGACCTTGGTGCGGGCTTCGTAGATCGGCGTCTGGTAACGGGTGAAAATATAAGCGCTGCCGGCGCCCAGAATTAAACCGATGATAAGCAGCCACGCCCAGCGTCGCAGCAGAATGATGAGCAATCTTAGTTCCATGTTCTCCGTGTCTCCATGGTTTTTTCAGTGAACTCAAAACCTATTATACACCAACCAGTGTGGCGCTGGACATTCACAATGTTTTATTCGTTCCTTCTGTCATTCGTTGTCCTCACCGCTGAATAGTTACAAATCTGTCAGTCAATCAGAAACGGCTAAAGCCTCGGCTCCACCAATGCCAGCCACCATCAACCTTTGCTGCTCAAGGTGGTTTCGTCAAGCGCCTCACGCACGGCCGTCACCACCATTTCCACATCAGCCGCCGACAGGGTGGGGTAAAGCGGTAACGTGACTTCTCTTAAACTGATTTCTTCGGTGAGCGGCAGCGAGACCGGT
>JAJRWE010000133.1 GCA_024276955.1 Gammaproteobacteria bacterium | reverse complement strand
TCATGAAGGTTGGCCTCGGATGTGGTGGATTGATTGTTTCGCACCAAACACTTTACCAGATTCCGCCAACCTTCTCCTTTTATTTCATGCGGTTATATAGGTTTTCCTGGGACGCTAGCGCTTAACTAAGTGCCATTCGACTATTAATGCGTTTTACAGTTGTCTTTGCTGCTTGTGTACTCTATCCCGCATCCCCTTGGGGTCCGGTTTTTTATTTTTCAAATCTCTTTGCAAAAGTATTACGGTGACAGTTTATTGAATACGATAGTTAAGTATATTTGGTAAGCTGTCACCGTAATTCTAGTAAGCTGTCACCGTAATTCCACCGTAATTCCACCGTAATTCCACCGTAATTCACCGTAATTCCGTAATTTTCACGTGGGCACAAAAAACGTGCCCACCCTACATGGCTAAACCCAGCAGCCGAGCATCGCAGCCTTCATTGCCCGCAACAGCGAAGCCCAACCCGTAACAAGCCAGAGAGAAAAGTAGGTTGGAGTGAACGTTTTTTGTGAACTCCAACATGTCGGAGCAATGGGCCACCACCGAGGTTTCGTTGGGGTTCGTTCCTCACCCCAACCTACCGCGCTGACGGCTTCCCACAAAAACCGGGTAGGGTGGGCAGGCTTTTCATGCCCACGTGGAATATGCGCCAACCGCGTGGGCACAAAAAACGTGCCCACCCTACATGGCTTCTTTTGCCCGCAACGGTGAAGTCCAACTCGTAACAAGTCAGAGAGAAAAGTAGGTTGGAGTGAACGTTTTTTGTGGACTCCAACATGCCGGAGAATTGGGCTATCACCGAGGTTTCGTTGGGGTTCGTTCCTCACCCCAACCTACCGCACTAAAATCTCACAATAGATGGTTTGCAATCACAAGGCCGCCGGCAAAATAAGCAACCAAGTAAGGAAGATAGTAGTCAGTAAATCCACGGTTAGTGGCAACTGTTAAGATGCCTGCCCACAACTCTATTGCTTCAACCCGGAAATATGATACAGGCACGACTGGAGCAGGCTGAAACCTTTTTTTTACGAACTTTCTTACGTTTGGTCCGGTTTTCTCATTAGCGTAAATTGCAACAGAGAAATCCAGATACCTCTTGAATAGACTACGCACTATTAGCGGATGCTCATTTCCGATATTTAATGCTTTCTTATCCGGTTTTCCACGAACCTCAGAGACAGGTGTTTCGAATATTTGCAAGGAATTAATTCTATTTATTAACTCTGTGTTAAATGCAGCAACTGCGGGTTCCCTATAGAGCCAGTACCTCTACAGCGAATAAGGCAATGCTAGCCAGACAAAATAGAGCGCAACTTCGGGCTTGGAAAGAATCACATTCCCATAGCCCAAGGGAACACTGCTTAGCGATCCCCCACCAAACTCAAAAATAATTATCCCAATCGAAATTATTAGCAAATTACGTCGCTGACGAAGGAGGCCGGGCTCAATATCCTCAATTTTAATCGTTCCACGTTCAACACTCGTTTGACGACCCATATTCCCTTCCGTATTTGTGCCCTAGCCATTATTTCACCCAAAAGCGTCCTGTTACAACAGGACACATTCGTTCAATAAGATTTCTCCATTGCCATGACCAATTGATTTTATTGGCTTGACCCAGGCAAACGGATCGAGAAATTACAGGGGAACCCGGACAATGGAGAGGCCGGCAGGGCGCAATATCCAAAGGCTCTTGCGCTTATCCAGTTACTGCGGCGTTTCCCTGGCCTCAAATATACCCCTTGAGCGAGGAGTGATATAGCGCCTGGCCGACTATTCCCGGGATAACAGCAGATTTTTCATGCCGTCTGCCTTGCACTGCCAGCCGGGCGCTAGCCAGGTGGTGGAGACGGTTTCGGTGATCAGCGCCGGGCCGTGCAGGGTCTGGCCGGGGTGCAGGTTGGCGCGGGCGATGATGGCGACGTCTCTTTCACAACCGGGTATCCGGCTCGAGTGAGTTGGGTTGTCTAACGAGATTTCGTTGTCCAGTGGAATCTGCAGGCTGGCGCCCTGTGTCTTGATGCGCAGGGTGACCAGTTCCACGGGCAGTTCGAGGCGATGGCCGTAGAGGGTCTCGTGGCGCCGGTGGAAGGCTTCACAGGTGGCGTGGACGCCCTGCCAGGGGAGGTTGATGGCGTAAGACTGGCCGCGGTAGCGCAGGTCGGTGCTGGGATGGCTTTCGATGTCTTTTTCATTCACGCCTTCGCCGCGCAGTGCGGCGCGGCCTTCGTCGGCCAGTTCAGTGAAGGCTTTGTCCAGTTCGCTGTCGCTGATGTGGTCCAGCAGGCCGGTTTGGGTGCGTGACAGGTGGCGGGCGCGCGGGGCGACCAGCATGCCGAGGGCGGACAAGACGCCGGCATGCACCGGCACCAGTGCGTTCTCCATGCCAAGGGCCTCGGCGAGGGCGCAGACGTGCAGGCCGCCGGCGCCGCCGAAGCAGGCGAGGGTCAGCTGGCGCGGGTCGACGCCGCGTGCCACGGACATCACGCGCAGGGCGCGCGCCATGTGTTCGTTGGCGACGGCGATGATGCCTTCGGCAGCGGCCTCAATATTCAAACCCAGCGGTTGCGCCACGCGTTCCACGGCATGGTGGGCGGCGTCCACGTCCAGGCTCATGGCGCCACCGAGGAAGGCGTCGGTGCGCAGGCGACCCAGCACCAGGTTGGCGTCGGTGACGGTGGGCTCGAGGCCGTCCTTGCCGTAGCAGGCGGGGCCGGGGGCGGCGCCGGCGGATTCGGGGCCGACCTGCAGCATGCCACCGGCGTCGACGCGGGCGATGGAGCCGCCGCCGGCGCCGATGGTGTGCATGTCCACCATCGGTACGCCGACCGGGTAGTCGCCGATGCGGCCTTCGCTGGTGAGGCGCAGTTCGCTGCCTTCGAGCAGTGCGACGTCGGTGGAGGTGCCGCCCATGTCGAAGGTCAGTAAGCGCTCACATCCGGCCTGCATGCCGACATATTGGGCCCCGGCGAGACCACCGGCAGGGCCGGAGAGGAGCATGTGCACGGCCTGTTCACCGGCCTGGGCGGCGGCGATGGTGCCGCCGGAGCTTTGCATCACGGCGATGTGCGCCTGTGGTACGCCGTTGCGCAGGCGCTGCAGGTAGCCCGCCACCAGCGGCCCCACGGCGGCATTGAGCCAGGTGGTGATGCCACGTTCGTATTCGCGGACTTCAGGCAGCACCTTGGATGAACGTGAGACGAACAGGCCCTCGGGCATGGCGGCCTCAATGCGCCGTTCGGCGCTATCCTCTCGCCCGGCCTGCAGCCAGGAGAACAGCAGGTTGATGGCCACCGCTTGCGGGGCGAGGCGCTCGACCTCCACACGCAGTTCTGCGAGGTCGGTCTCGGTCAGCGGTTCCAGTTCTTCGCCCGTGGCGCTGAGACGTCCGCCCGTTTCCAGACACAACTCGCGCAGGACCGGCGGGGCCTTGAGGGGCGGGTTGAGGTTGTACAGTTCACGCCGCGCCTGGCGGCCGATGCTGAGGGTGTCGCGCAGGCCGCGGTTGGTGATGTAGACGGTGCGCACGCCCTTACCTTCGAGCACCGCATTGGTGGCCACGGTGGAGCCGTGGATCAGCAGCAGCTCGTCGCCTTCCAGGCCCAGCTCGCGGATGCCCTGCAGGATGGCGCGCTCCGGGGCATCCGGGGTCGACAGCACCTTGTGTACATGCAACCGGGAATCACGCAGAAGAACAAAGTCCGTAAAGGTGCCGCCGGTATCGACGCCAAGAATGCAGGCAGACATGGCTGGCGGTAGGATTTCAGGCGACGATGACGCAGTCACGCCCCGCCTTTTTGGCAGCATAGAGTGCGGCATCGGCGCGGGCGATGACGTCTTCCGCGGTCTCGCCGGAGCGGATCATGGTGACGCCCATGCTCATGGTGACCTTGAGACTCAGGTCCGGCAACTTGACCGGGTTATCGGTAATGCGTTTGCGTACGCGCTCGGCGACGTGTTTCATGGAGGTGGGGGTGGCGTTGTGCAGGATGAGCAGGAATTCCTCGCCGCCGTAACGGCCGACGCGGTCGAATCCACGCAGTGCGGCGCGCAGACGGCGCGAGACTTCCATTAGCACTTTGTCGCCGACCAAGTGCCCGTAGGTATCGTTGACATCCTTGAAGTGATCCAGATCCGCCATCACTACCGCCACCGTGTGCTCGCCTTGGACGACCTCGGCCAGGGCCAACTCCAGCTCGGCGATGATGGCATCGTGGTTGGCGAGTCCGGTGAGAGAGTCGGTGCTGGCGGCCACGCGCAGGCGGTCCTTCTGTTGCTGGGTGCGTGCCAGGGTCTCTTCCAGCGAGGTGACCTGGGCGACGTGGTAGGTCTCGATGGCCAGGGAGATGTCCAGGCAGACGATTTTGTGCAGGAAGGCTTCGATCTGCCGGCCATCGCCGTCGGTCACCCGCAGGCTGTCCGGGAAATGGGCGATGATGAATTGGCTGAGCCAGTAGTAGGCGCAGTTGTAGAGACTCAGGTTGAGGCCGATCCAGGCGTGGGCCTGACCGACGCGCAGACGTGCCTCGAAGTATTCCGGGGTATCGAACTCCATGCCCAGGCTGCGCACATAGTTCGTCTGGGTGGCCTTCAAGCGCGCGATGTCGAAGCCGCCGCTGAGCATCTCCTGCACTTCTTTGACGCTATCCAGCCAGTCGTAGAAGTCATTGACGATAGCGGTGATATTGGGGCGGATGACCTCCGTTTGCAGGCGCCGGGCGAGGACGTGATCTTCCACCGAGAAATCCAGCCAGCGCAGGCGCTGATGAATTCTGTCATTATCGAAGCCAAATTTCTCGCAGTAGGGCAGGGCCATAAAGCAGGTGCTCTGTCGTTGAACTTTCTGAGGGCACTTCCAATCATAGATTGCGGGCTCTGCGTGACCTTGCAGCTACAGCCTCAGGCCGCGCCCTGCGGGCATTATGCCCGGCCCGGACTCTGTGTTGTACCTTCTCGACAAGCAACCAGCCTGACTTTGAAAGTACGCCTTGATTCCGAACCGGGCGTAAAGCCAGAGACCGTAATCTATGATTGGAAGTACCCTACACCGACTATATCATACGCCAAACTGTCATGAGGCTTGTCTAACCAGATGTCGCAACGAGCACCTACTCCCGCGTCACAAATGTCACCCCGGGAAACCCTGGTCAAGGTTGAACGACTGACACGCCGGTTCGGTGTGCACACGGTCGTCGATGGCGTCGACTTCGAGGTGCACCGCGGCGAGGTGCTGGGTTTTCTCGGTCCTAACGGCGCGGGCAAGACCACCACCATGCGTATGATCACCGGTAATCTTGCACCCAGTGCGGGGCGGGTGACCATCAACGGTCTCGATATCCTCGACCAGCCCAAGGCCGCCAAGGCGGAGATTGGCTATCTGCCGGAGCAGCCGCCGCTGTACCGTGAGTTGACGGTGGATGAATACCTGCGTTTCTGTGCAAGGCTTAATCGTATCGCGCGCGGCCGGGTGGCACAGGCGATGGCCTCGGCCAAGGCGCGCTGCGGTCTTGGTGAGGTGGGTGGACGCCTTATCGGCAATCTGTCCAAAGGCTACCAGCAGCGTGTCGGTATCGCCCAGGCGATCATTCATTCGCCGGCGGTGGTGGTGCTGGACGAGCCCACCGTGGGCCTCGATCCGATCCAGATCCGCGAGATTCGTCATCTGATCCGCGACCTGGGTGGCGAACACAGCGTGATCCTTTCCACCCACATTTTGCCGGAGGTGCAGGCCACCTGTGACCGGGTGCAGATCATCAACCGTGGCCGCCTGGTGATGAGCGACAGTATCGAGGCCCTGACCCGGCGCAGCGAGACCGCCAACTTGCTGCTGCGTCTGGCGCGGCCGCCTCAGGCGGACGCCATTCGCGCACATATCCCCGATATCGAGCAGGTAGAGGTGCGCGACGACGGCGCCTTCCTGTTGCATTTTTCCGACGGCCAGGCCGTGCCCGAAACGGTGGCGCAGATCATCGTGGAGCAGGGTTGGGGTCTGCTGGAGCTGAGCCCGGAACGGCGCTCGCTGGAGCAGATTTTCGTCGATATCACGACGGGTGACGTTAACAGCAACAGTGACACGGAGACCGTCGCATGATGGTGCTCACCATCGCCGGGCGCGAGCTGCGCTCGTTGTTCCTCTCACCCATGGCCTGGGCCATCCTTGCCGTGGTGAGCGGCATCTGCGCCTGGTTCTTTCTCACCTATCTCGATTTCTTCTTGCAGATCCAGCCGCGCTTGGCCGCCGTGCCCGGTGGGCCGGGCGCCGCCGACATCGTCGTCGCGCCACTGTTCAGCACCGCCGCCACGGTGCTGCTGCTGGTGGTGCCATTGCTGACCATGCGCCTGATCAGCGAGGAGCGCCGTGCGCAGACCCTGCCGCTGTTGCTGTCGGCGCCGGTGTCCATGACCGAGATCGTGCTCGGCAAGTTCCTCGGTGTACTGACTTTCGTGCTGGTGATGCTGTTGCTGATCGCTGCTATGCCGCTCAGTCTGCTGGCCGGCGGTACACTGGATCTGGGCCTGTGGGCCGCCGGCCTGTTGGGCCTGCTGTTGCTGTTGGCCAGCTTCTGCAGCATCGGCCTGTACCTGTCGACGCTGACCGCGCAGCCGGTGGTGGCGGCGGTGAGCACCTTCGGCCTGTTGCTACTGCTGTGGGTGCTTAACCTCGCCAGCGCCGGTGGAAAAGGCGGAGGCCTGCTCGACTACCTGTCGCTAATGAGCCATTTCCAGCCCCTGCTGCGTGGTATCTTCAGCAGCACCGATATCGCCTACTACCTGTTGCTCATCGGTACCTTTCTGGTGCTTAGCATTCGTCGACTGGATGCTGACCGGCTGCAACATTGAACGGGGAGAGCAGCATGAATAAATGCCTCTACCATTACCGTGCAGGGGTGAGTTTCGTCTGTTAAGATTTTTTGATTCCGTTGTGAAACCAATATCTTGTACTCTGCATCCGTCCTGAAACCACGGATTCAGGTTGAATAAATGCAATGAATTAGGCGATCATCGAGTATCAGGCGGCAACTGGGGGCAGGAGATCGCAAGAACAACTGCAATCCACTGCAGATGGTTCATGCCTGGGTGCGCCAACTGCATGTTACTGGGCCAGGCGCTGCGTTATAGGTCGCGGGTTCAGGCTCAAGCGAGAGACGAATGAAATGGATAACACAGTTAACGGCACGTTATTAATGCAACTATTGGATGGGGTCTCCAATAAATCTCCATGCGGAGAAGATCTTGAGTATGATCCTGAGTTTATCGAGATAGAAAAAATTGCTCAGGGTAAGCCTGAGCAACAGATCGGAACGACCGTGATTCCTGCCCAGCAAGCTGATTGGCGTGGGGTTGAAAGCAAGTCAATCGAGCTGTTTAAGCGCACCAAGGATCTCCGTATTGCCGTCTATCTGACGCAGGCCCTGGTTCACAATAAGGGTCTGGTTGGCCTGAAAGATGGCTTGCTATTGATCAAAGGCTTGCTTGACCAATACTGGGATGAGGTTCATCCTCGGCTTGATTCCAGTGAGGATAATGACCCGACATTGCGTGTAAACAGCATTGCCGCGCTCTGTGATGCTGAGACAATGCTGAAGGGGATACGTGAAGCGGTATTGGCGGATTCGAATGTCTTTGGCCGCTTTACCCTGCGGGATATCCAGTATGCCGGCGGCAAGGTGCCTGTTCCATCCAGCATGGAAGAAGCTGTCCCTGAGATGACCACCATCAATGCCGCATTCATGGATACCAATGTTGAGGATTTGCAGGCGCTTGAATCCACGCTACTGCTATCAATAGAGGCTGTCGCGGATATCGACGCTTTTTTGTTGGATAAGCTGGGTACAGAACAAGCGGCGGATTTTTCAAAGCTCACGCACATCCTGAATGAAGCCAAGCAGGTGATTGATGAGCAACTCAATCATCGGGGTATTGAGGGGGGTGGCGAGGGTAATTCTGTAAGCGGGGAAACCGCTACAACATCCAGTGACGCCAATGAGTCTGAAACAACAATGGCACAAGTTGACATGATCGGCGGGGCGGCTGCCACCCTGCCGGTATCCGGCGAGGTCAACAGTCGGGAAGATGTGATTCGTCTGCTGGATATGGCCTGCGATTATTATTCCCGTTGCGAGCCTTCCAGTCCGGTCCCGCTCTTGTTGCAGCGAGCCAAGCGGCTGGTATCAAAGGATTTTATGGAAATCATGCGTGATCTGGCGCCCGCCGGCCTTACCCAGGTTGAGGAGATTGGCGGAGTTCCAACGGATGATGTTAAATAAGATGTGTGTACCAAGTTAGAAATACCTAAGGTTAAGCAGTGAGCTAGCTGAAGGAAGAAAGTATGAGTAGTGATAAAAGGCCAAAGTTTAACGTGTTGTGGGCGGCCTACCCAAGAGGGAAGGCTGAAGAAGTGTTTAAACTTATCGGTGGGAAGGTTCTTGCGAATAACTTTGCAAATTCGTGTGCTGTCAGCTGTCAGGGTTAGTCGGTCATTGAATTATGGTGGAGCCCCTATCAGCT
>JAJRWE010000132.1 GCA_024276955.1 Gammaproteobacteria bacterium | reverse complement strand
GTTTTTGGGTTCGTTAAAGAGTTTAGGCCAGTAGCTCAATTGGCAGAGCAGCGGTCTCCAAAACCGCAGGTTGGGGGTTCGACTCCCTCCTGGCCTGCCATCCATACTTGTTTGGATGGCGGTACGCAGGCAAAGCTAGAGCTAGAGAAGCCGATCTTGGATAAAGTTAAATTATTGTTAGCGATGGTGCCACTGGTTGCGGGTATTGGCGCCTATTACTATTTTGGCGACCAGCCCGCCTGGATACGAGTGATTGGTTTGCTTGTTGCTGGCGGTGTTTCCATCATGATCGCATTGCAGACGGAGCTGGGCCGGGTGGCCTGGGCCTTTCGGCGCGAGGCCATCATCGAGGTTCGTAAGGTCGTATGGCCGACGCGCAAAGAAACGACCCAGACCACGTTGGTGGTGTTGGTGGTGGTCATATTCATGGCCATTCTGTTGTGGTTGCTCGACATGTTCCTGGCGTGGGCTGTCCGCTTTTTGACCGGATAAGGGGAAGAAGATTCATGGCAAAGCGGTGGTATGTAATTCATGCCTATTCAGGTTTTGAGGCGCACGTAAAGCGCTCGCTTGAAGAGCGCATAAAGCGCATGGGCATGGAAGACTATTTTGGTGAGATTTTGGTGCCCACCGAAGAAGTCGTTGAAATGCGTGAAGGACAGAAGCGCAAGAGCGAACGCAAGTTCTTTCCCGGTTATGTGCTGGTACAGATGGAGCTGAATGACGAGACCTGGCATCTGGTGAAGGATGTACCCAAGGTGCTGGGCTTTATTGGTGGCACAGGTGATCGCCCGTCGCCGATCAGCGACAAAGAGGCCGATGCTATTCTGCAGCGTGTACAGGAGGGTGTGGAGAAGCCGCGTCCCAAGGTGCTGTTCGAGGCCGGCGAGCTGGTGCGTATCACCGATGGCCCCTTCAACGACTTCAATGGCGTTGTGGAAGAGGTGGATTACGACAAGAGTCGCATGCGTGTCTCGGTGCTTATTTTTGGTCGTTCCACACCGGTAGAACTGGAGTTCGGCCAGGTCGAAAAGGGCTGAGCTGAGAAGGGCTGCGCCCTTCAGTTTTGAGTGTTTAGTGCTTAGTGTTGAGTTACTAAGCACTAAGCACTGAAGTTAAACCCCGGGGAGCTGCAAGGCGCTTGTACCCGCTAGGAGTCAATCATGGCAAAGAAGATCGAGGCCTACATCAAGCTGCAGGTGCCTGCAGGTTCGGCCAATCCCAGTCCGCCCGTCGGCCCCGCGTTGGGTCAGCACGGCGTCAATATCATGGAATTCTGCAAGGCCTTCAATGCCCAGACCCAGAGTCTGGAGCAGGGCATGCCGATTCCGGTGGTGATCACGGTCTACAACGACCGCAGCTTCACCTTTATTACCAAGACCCCGCCAGCCTCCGTGCTGCTGAAGAAGGCGGCCGGTATCCCCAAGGGTTCCGGCGTGCCGAATCGTGACAAGGTGGGCAAGGTGGATCGTGCGCAGTTGGAAGAGATCGCCACCACAAAAATGCCGGATCTGACGGCAGCCGATATGGACGCCGCCGTGCGTACCATCGCGGGCAGCGCGCGCAGTATGGGCATCGAGACGGAAGGGGTGAATTAAGTCATGGCACTTTTAGCAAAAAACCTATCGAAACGTGCAAAGGCCACCCGCGAAAAGCTGGAGCATGGCAAGTTTTATGCGGTTGAAGAGGCGCTGGGCCTGCTCAAGGAACTGCCTCATGCGAAGTTCGACGAGTCCGTCGATGTGAGTTTCAATCTCGGCGTCGATCCGCGCAAGTCGGATCAGGCCGTGCGCGGTTCCACCGTGCTGCCCAATGGCACCGGCAAGGACGTTCGCGTCGCCGTGTTCACCCAGGGCCCCAATGTCGATGCCGCCAAAGAGGCGGGAGCGGATATCGTCGGTATGGATGACCTGGCCGCCGAGGTCAAAAAGGGCAATCTGGACTTCGACGTGGTGATCGCCTCTCCCGACGCCATGCGTGTGGTCGGTCAGCTGGGACAGATCCTCGGTCCACGTGGCCTGATGCCGAACCCCAAGGTGGGCACCGTGACGCCTGATGTGGCCACGGCCGTAAAAAATGCCAAGTCCGGCCAGGTGCGCTACCGCACCGACAAGGCGGGCATCATTCACGCCCCCATTGGCAAGGTGAGCTTCGAGGTAAACGCCCTGCGCGAAAACCTCGAGGCCCTGTTGGCCGATCTGCTGAAGGCCAGGCCCAGCTCCGCCAAAGGCATTTACATGAAGAAGGTCACCCTATCCAGCACCATGGGGCCGGGGATTGTTGTTGATAAAGCTTCACTGCCTATCTAACGTCAGATAGTCAGTAACAAAGACTTTGGGGCGCCCACTGCCGATTTTCGCTGGTGGGTGGCCGTCAAAGACCGTAGGTGTAGCCGGTTGTTGTATCAACCGACTGCTTAATGACCGGGGATTCCGGTCGGCCTGCGCAGAGGGTGTCGCCCATGAATTTCCGGGGCCACCGTTGTGGTAACCGCCAACGCTTGTTTGTTTGAGCGCTGGCATTTGGACGAACATGCGAGTGTTCGAAATGAAAGGAACCTCTGATCAATTCTGGGTGAGCTGACATGAGATTCAAAATCGCCAAGACCAAGGCGCTGATCGCTGCCAATAGCGGGGACTATTGGCAAGATCAGCAACGCGGGGATTGGTGATTTTGGGCTCATGGCAGCCAGTCATGAATTGATCAGAGGTTCCTAATACGACTGGAGGTTTTTCAGTGGCTCTGAATCTTGAACAGAAGAAAACAGTGGTCGCCGAAGTTGCCGAGGTCGCAGCTGTAGCGCATTCCGCCATCGCCGCCGAGTATAACGGGCTGTCGGTGACGGATATGACCGAGCTTCGCGTCAAGGCGCGTGAGCAGAATGTCTATCTGCGTGTGGTGAAAAACACCCTGGCCCGTCGCGCATTGGAAGGCACTGACTTCGAATGCATGGGCGACGCGTTGGTGGGTCCGTTGGTGTTGGCTTTCTCCCAGGAAGATCCTGGCGCTGCTGCCCGTGTCATTTCCGAGTTTTCAAAGGAAAATGACAAGCTGGTGGTGAAGCTGGTTTCCATCGGCGGCAAGCTGCTTGAGGCAGGTGATATCAAGCGTCTCGCCGATATGCCAACCAAGGACCAGGCGATCAGCCTGTTGATGTCGGTGATGAAGGCGCCGGTCGAGAAATTGGCCCGTACCCTCAACGAGGTTCCCGGCAAGCTGGTCCGCACCGTAGCTGCGATTCGCGAGCAGAAAGAGGCCGCGTAATCCCGGGCGTGAAACCCCGGGCGTAACAAAATGTTCTGTCGTACCGCATTGGCGGTCGGCCTGTAAAAAGTTAATTAGGAGTTATTCCAATGGCTGTTAGCAAAGAAGATATCCTGGAAACCATCGCCGGCATGAGCGTGATGGAAGTTGTTGACCTGGTTGAGGCAATGGAAGAGAAATTTGGTGTTTCCGCTGCCGCTGCCGCCGTGGCCGTTGCTGCCCCTGCTGGTGGTGATGCCGGTGGCGCCGCTGCCGAGCAGACCGAATTTGATGTGGTGATGACCAGCTTCGGTGACAACAAGGTTTCCGTCATCAAGGCCGTTCGCAGCATCACGGGCCTGGGCTTGAAAGAAGCCAAAGGCCTGGTTGAAAGCGCCCCCGCTCCGATCAAGGAAGGTGTTTCCAAGGACGAGGCAGAAGAAGTCAAGAAGCAGCTTGAAGAGGCTGGCGCTGCTGTCGAACTCAAGTAAGCAGAGCGTAGAGGCCCGGGCATTGCGTCTCGGGCAGACCTCTCGGTATCGGTGGGGGCTGGTGACTGTTTCGTCACCGGCCTTTTGCCGCTACTGCGGGGGATTTGTTGTTGCCGGCATGGCGATTGACGAAAGTCGTGGACTATAGAGGAACTCAGATGGGCTACTCCTTCACTGAAAAGAAGCGTATCCGCAAGGATTTCGGTAAATTTCCGAGCGTTATGGATGTGCCATACCTGCTCGCTATCCAGCTGGAATCTTACCGCAAGTTTCTGCAATCCGGCGTTACCCGTGAGAACAAGGGCGACTTCGGACTTAATGGTGCGCTGAAGAGCGTATTCCCTATTGTCAGTTATTCCGGCAATGCGGCCCTCGAGTATGTCGACTACCGTCTCGGCACGCCGACCTTTACAGTCAAGGAATGTCAACTGCGTGGCATGTCTTACGCGGCCCCCTTGCGTGTGACGGTTCGCCTGATCATTTATGACAAGGACTCCAAAGCCAATCCGAAGCCGGTCAAGGATATCAAGGAACAAGAGATCTACATGGGCGAAGTGCCCCTGATGACCGACAACGGCACCTTTGTGATCAACGGTACCGAGCGCGTTATCGTCTCCCAGCTGCACCGTTCGCCGGGCGTGTTCTTCGACCATGACAAGGGCAAGACTCACTCTTCCGGCAAGCTGCTTTACCACGCTCAGGTGATTCCCTACCGCGGTTCCTGGCTGGACTTTGAATTCGATCCCAAGGATGCGGTATTTGTGCGCATCGACCGTCGTCGCAAATTGCCGGCCACGGTGGTTCTGCATGCCTTGGGCTATAGCAACGAAGACATTATCGATATGTTCTTCGATACTGACAGCTACAAGCTGGGCAAGGAAGAGGCCAAGCTGACGCTGATTCCCGAGCGCCTGCGCGGTGATACCGCCAACTTTGATATCAAGATCAAGGGCGAAGTGCTGGTGGAAAAGGGCCGCCGCATTACTGCGCGCCACATCAAGCAACTGGAAAAGGCGGGTCTCAAGTCCCTCTCCGTGCCACTGGAATATCTCGTCGGTAAGTCGTTGGCGCGTCCGGTCATCGACAAGGACTCCGGTGAGATTCTCGCCAATTCCAATGACGAACTGACCGAAGAGCTGATCGCCACGTTGGTGGAGGCTGGTGTCAAGTCGTTGGAAACCATCTTTACCAATGACCTGGATCGTGGTCCGTTCATCGCCGATACCCTGCGCCTGGATAGCACCAGCAATGCGCTTGAAGCGCAGGTGGAAATCTATCGCATGATGCGTCCCGGCGAACCGCCCACCAAGGATGCCGCTGAAACCCTGTTCAAGAACCTGTTCTTCAACAGCGATCGCTATGATCTGTCTGCCGTCGGCCGGATGAAATTCAACCGTCGTCTGGGGCGCGGAAAAGATACCGGCATGGGTATCCTGTACGACCTGCGCTATTTCTCCAAGCAGCTAAAGGACAAGCTCAAGCCCAAGAGTGATGCGGCTGAAGTGCGCCTGGCCGATTTGTCGCCTTGGCCCGAGGTCAAGAAGCTGGCGGCCGGGCAGGCCAAGGAAACCATCACCTGGGGTGATCTGAAGGCACTGTTGGCCGAGCAGCCCAGCGACATCGTCGATGTGCTGAAGACGCTGATCGATATCCGCAACGGCCACGGCGTGGTCGACGATATCGATCACCTCGGTAATCGCCGTATCCGTTCCGTGGGCGAGATGGCCGAGAACCAGTTCCGTGTCGGTCTGGTGCGTGTCGAGCGCGCCGTCAAGGAGCGTCTGTCCCTGGCCGAGAGCGAAGGCCTGATGCCGCAGGATCTGATCAATGCCAAGCCGGTGTCGGCGGCGGTGAAGGAATTTTTTGGCTCCAGCCAGCTGTCGCAGTTTATGGATCAGAATAATCCGCTCTCCGAGGTGACCCACAAACGTCGTGTGTCGGCCCTGGGGCCAGGCGGCCTGACCCGCGAACGTGCCGGTTTTGAGGTGCGCGATGTGCACCCGACCCACTACGGTCGCGTGTGTCCCATCGAGACCCCGGAAGGACCAAATATCGGCCTGATCAATTCGCTGGCCGTGTACGCGCGTACCAATGATTATGGTTTCCTCGAAACACCTTATCGTAAGGTGGTGGATGGCAAGGTGTCGGATCAGATCGAGTATCTGTCAGCCATCGAAGAAGGTCAGTATGTCATTGCCCAGGCCAACGTCGCCATCGACAAGAAGGGCAAGCTGGTGGACGAGTTGGTGTCCTGCCGTCATCAGAACGAGTTCACCATGTCTCTGCCGGACCGTGTCGATTACGTCGACGTGTCGCCGCGTCAGATCGTCTCCGTGGCCGCGGCGCTGATTCCGTTCCTCGAGCACGATGACGCCAACCGCGCCCTGATGGGCTCGAACATGCAGCGCCAGGCGGTGCCGACCCTGCGTGCCGACAAGCCCCTGGTGGGTACCGGCATCGAGCGCACCGTGGCCATCGACTCCGGTGTCACCGTGGTGTCGAAGCGTGGCGGTGAAGTGGAATCCGTCGATGCCGCACGCATCGTGGTGCGCGTCAACGACGACGAGACCGCCGCCGGCGAGCCGGGCGTGGACATCTACAACCTGACCAAGTACACCCGTTCCAACCAGAACACCTGCATCAACCAGCGTCCGCTGGTGAAGCCGGGTGACATCGTGGCGCGCGGCGACGTGCTGGCCGATGGCCCGTCCACCGATATGGGTGAACTGGCCCTGGGGCAGAATATGCTGGTCGCCTTCATGCCCTGGAATGGCTACAACTTTGAGGATTCCATCCTCATCTCCGAGCGCGTGGTGGAAGAGGACCGGTACACCACCATTCATATCGAAGAACTGACCTGCATGGCCCGCGATACCAAGCTGGGGCCGGAAGAGATCACCAGCGATATCCCCAACGTGGGTGAGGGTGCGCTGTCCAAGCTCGATGAGGCCGGTGTGGTCTATGTCGGCGCCAAGGTGAAGCCGGGCGATATCCTGGTGGGCAAGGTTACGCCCAAGGGTGAAACCCAGCTGACACCGGAAGAAAAGCTGCTGCGCGCCATCTTTGGCGAGAAGGCATCCGACGTGAAGGACACCTCGCTGCGTGTTTCTTCGAGCATGTACGGCACGGTGATCGATGTACGCGTGTTCACCCGTGACGGCGTCGAGAAGGACTCGCGCGCCCTGCAGGTGGAGGCCGCCGATCTGGCGGTGGTGAAAAAAGATCTGCAGGACGAATACCGCATACTCGAGGATAATATCTTCCTGCGTGTTGAGAAACTGCTGGTGGGTCATGTGGTCGATGGTGGTCCGAATCAGCTCAAGGCGGGCGCTAAGGTCACCAAGGCCTATCTCACGGATCTGGAGCGCGGCAAGTGGTTCGAAGTGCGCCTGCGTGACGAAGAGGCCAATGCGCAGCTGGAGAAACTCTCCGGGCAGCTCAAGGGTCACCGCGAGCAGATGGACGCCAAGTTCGAGGAACAGCGCATCAAGTTGACCTCCGGCGATGATCTGGCGCCGGGCGTGCTGAAGATGGTCAAGGTCTATGTGGCCGTTAAACGCCGCTTGCAGCCGGGTGACAAAATGGCCGGCCGTCACGGTAACAAGGGTGTTATTTCCACCATTGTACCGGTGGAAGATATGCCTTATTCCCCCGATGGCACCCCGGTGGATATCGTCCTCAACCCCCTCGGCGTGCCTTCGCGCATGAACGTCGGCCAGGTGCTGGAGACCCACTTGGGCTGGGCCGCACGCGGTCTGGGCCTGAAGCTGGGCAAGATGCTCGACAGCGACGGCAAGGTGAAGGACATCCGCAAGTATCTGGATGAAATCTACAATGGTGGCGAGGGTGTCAAGGTCGATCTGAAGGAATTCACCGACGACGAAATCCTTGAGATGAGCACCAACCTGCGCAAGGGCGTGCCCATGGCCACGCCAGTGTTCGATGGCGTCAGTGAAGACGAGATTCGCCGCATGTTGAAACTGGCCGACCTGCCGGAGACGGGGCAGACGCGCCTCATCGATGGCCGTACCGGTGATTATTTCGATCGTCCGGTGACCGTTGGCTATATGTATATGCTCAAGCTCAACCACCTGGTGGATGATAAGATGCATGCCCGTTCCACCGGCCCGTACAGTCTGGTGACCCAGCAGCCACTGGGTGGTAAGGCACAGTTCGGTGGCCAGCGCTTCGGTGAGATGGAAGTGTGGGCCCTGGAGGCCTACGGTGCGGCCTACACGCTGCAGGAGATGCTGACGGTGAAGTCGGACGACGTGGCCGGACGTACCAAGATGTACAAGAACATCGTCGATGGCGACCACCGCATGGAGGCCGGCATGCCCGAGTCCTTTAATGTACTGGTGAAGGAAATCCGTTCGCTCGGCCTTGATATCGAGCTGGAAGAAGACAAGTAGTCCGCGTCGTCGACAACAGGTGGAGACAATATGAAAGACCTACTCAATATTCTGCGTACCCAGCAGGGCCAGACCGACGATTTCGATGCCATTCGCATTGGCTTGGCCTCACCGGAGAAGATTCGTTCCTGGTCCTTCGGTGAAGTCAAGAAGCCGGAGACCATTAATTACCGGACCTTCAAGCCCGAACGTGACGGCTTGTTTTGCGCCAAGATCTTTGGTCCGGTGAAGGACTACGAGTGCCTGTGTGGCAAATACAAGCGTCTCAAGCACCGCGGTGTGATCTGCGAGAAGTGTGGCGTGGAAGTGACCCTGGCCAAGGTGCGCCGCGAGCGCATGGGCCACATCGAGCTGGCCAGCCCGGTGGCGCACATCTGGTTCCTCAAGTCGTTGCCCTCGCGCATCGGCCTGCTGTTGGACATGACCCTGCGTGATATCGAGCGCGTGCTGTATTTCGAGGCCTTCGTGGTCATCGATCCGGGTATGACCCAGTTGGAGCGCAACCAGCTGTTGTCCGACGAGCAGTATCTGGAAGCCATTGAGGAGTATGGCGATGAATTCGATGCCCGCATGGGCGCCGAGGCGGTGTTCGAGCTGCTGGGTTCCGTCGACCTGAAGGCCGAGGCGGTCACCCTGCGTGAGGAGATCGGCGCTACCAAGTCGGAGACCAAGTACAAGAAATTCACCAAGCGCCTGAAGCTGGTGGAGGCCTTCATCGAGTCCGGTAACAAGCCACAGTGGATGGTGCTGACCGTGCTGCCGGTTTTGCCACCCGAGCTGCGTCCGTTGGTGCCGCTGGACGGTGGTCGTTTTGCGACCTCCGATCTGAACGACCTGTACCGCCGTTCCATCAACCGCAACAACCGTCTGCTCCGCCTGCTGGAGCTGAATGCCCCGGATATCATCGTGCGTAACGAGAAGCGCATGCTGCAGGAATCCGTGGATGCGCTGTTGGATAACGGCCGCCGTGGCCGCGCCATCACCGGCTCTAACAAGCGCCCGCTGAAGTCGTTGGCCGACATGATCAAGGGCAAGCAGGGCCGCTTCCGTCAGAATCTGCTCGGCAAGCGCGTCGACTACTCCGGCCGTTCCGTGATCGTGGTCGGACCGACCCTCAAGCTGCACCAGTGTGGCCTGCCAAAGAAGATGGGTCTGGAACTGTTCAAACCCTTCATCTTCAGCAAGCTGGAGCTGCGCGGTCTGGCCACCACCATCAAGGCGGCAAAGAAAATGGTCGAGCGCGAGGGCCCGGAGGTGTGGGATATCCTCGAAGAGGTGATCCGCGAGCACCCCATCATGCTCAACCGCGCACCGACCCTGCATCGTCTGGGCATCCAGGCCTTCGAGCCGGTACTCATCGAGGGCAAGGCCATCCAGCTGCACCCGCTGGTCTGTACCGCCTTCAACGCCGACTTCGACGGCGATCAGATGGCCGTTCACGTGCCGCTGTCCATCGAGGCGCAGCTCGAAACCCGTGCCCTGATGATGTCGACCAATAACATCCTCTCACCGGCCAACGGCGAACCCATCATCGTGCCTTCGCAGGACGTGGTGCTGGGTCTGTACTACATCACCCGCGAGCGCATCAATGCCAAGGGCGAGGGCATGGTGTTTGCCGATATCACCGAGGCTCTGCGGGCCTATGACTGTGGTGCCGCTGAGATCCACGCCAAGGTGAAGATCCGTATCACCGATGTGACTCAGGGCGAGGATGGCGAGCTACAGGAAGAACGCCGTCGGGTGGATACCACGGTCGGCCGCGCCATCCTGATGGAGATCATTCCGCAGGGTCTGTCCGTCGACCTAGTCAACCAGACCATGACCAAGAAGGCCATCTCTGCGGTGATCAATGCCTGCTATCGGCGCGTGGGTCTGAAGGAAACGGTTATCTTTGCCGACCAGCTGATGTACACCGGCTTTAAATATTCCACCCGCGCCTCGGTCTCCTTTGGTATCAACGACATGGTGATTCCGGCGGAGAAACAGCAGATTATCGCCCGTGCCGAAGAGCAGGTGCGTGAGATCGAAAACCAGTACATCTCCGGTCTGGTGACCAACGGCGAGCGTTACAACAAGGTGGTGGATATCTGGTCCGACACCAATGACCAGGTGGCGCGCGCCATGATGGACACCCTGGGCTTTGACGAGGTGGTCGATGCCGAAGGCAACACGGTGAAGCAGAAATCCTTCAATTCCGTGTTCATGATGGCCGATTCCGGCGCCCGAGGCAGTGCGGCTCAGATTCGCCAGCTGTCCGGTATGCGCGGCCTGATGGCCAAGCCCGATGGTTCCATCATCGAGACCCCCATCACCGCCAACTTCCGCGAAGGCCTGGATGTGTTGCAGTACTTCATCTCCACCCACGGTGCTCGCAAGGGTCTGGCCGATACCGCGCTAAAGACCGCTAACTCCGGTTACCTGACCCGTCGCCTGGTCGACGTGGCGCAGGATTTGGTGGTGCTGGTCGAGGATTGCGGTACCGAGAACGGCCTGCTGATGCAGCCGCTGGTTGAGGGTGGCGACGTGGTCGAGACCCTGGCCGAGCGGGTACTGGGTCGTGTGCCAGCACGCGATATCCTCAAGCCGGGTAGCGACGAAGTACTGGTCAAAGAAGGCACCTTGCTGGACGAGGATCTGGTCGAAGTGCTTGAACAGAACAGCGTTGATCAGGTCTATACCCGTTCCCCGATCACCTGCGAAACCCGTTACGGTATCTGTGCCCAGTGTTATGGCCGCGACCTGGCCCGTGGCCACCGCGTCAATATTGGTGAGTCGGTTGGCGTCATCGCCGCGCAGTCCATCGGTGAACCCGGCACCCAGCTGACCATGCGCACCTTCCACATCGGTGGCGCGGCATCGCGTGCCGCGGCGGCCAACAATATCGAGATCAAGTCCACGGGTACCATTCGCCTGCACAATATCAAGACCGTGCAGCGTGCTGACGGCGTCCTGGTGGCGGTATCCCGTTCCGGTGAACTGACGGTGCAGGATGTCCATGGCCGTGAGCGCGAGCGTTACAAAGTCCCTTATGGCGCCGAGATTCCGGTACAGGAAGGTGCAAAGGTGAGTGCGGGCGCCATTGTTGCCACCTGGGATCCGCATACCCATCCGGTCATCACCGAGGTGGCGGGCACCATCAAACTCAATGACTTTATTGATGGTGTCACGGTTCAGCGTGAGACCGATGAGGTGACCGGCTTGACCAGTCTGGTGGTCATCGATCCCAAGCAGCGCAGCACCACCGCCAAGGATCTGCGGCCGATGGTCAAGCTGCTGGATGACAAGGGTGAGAGCCTGTTCCTGGTGGGCACCGAGATTCCTGCGCAGTACGTACTGCCGGCCGGCGCCATCGTCGTCATGGAAGACGGTGCGGAGGCCAAGGTGGGTGACGTGATTGCGCGTATCCCGCAGGAGTCGTCCAAGACCCGTGATATTACCGGCGGTCTGCCACGCGTGGCCGAACTGTTCGAGGCGCGCAAGCCGAAGGAACCGGCCATCATGGCGGAGATCTCCGGCGTGATTTCCTTCGGCAAGGAGACCAAGGGCAAACAGCGTTTGGTGATCACGCCCGCCGAGGGCGATCATCACGAGGAGCTGATTCCCAAGTGGCGCCACATTACCGCCTTCGAAGGCGAGCATGTGGAGCAGGGCGAGGTGATCGCCGATGGCGCGCCCAGCCCGCATGACATCCTGCGTTTGCTGGGTGTTGAGGAACTGGCGACCTATATCAGCAACGAAGTGCAGGAGGTCTATCGTCTGCAGGGCGTGAAGATCAACGACAAGCACATCGAAGTGATCGTACGCCAGATGTTGCGACGCATTGAAATCAAGGATGCTGGCGACAGCAAATTCCTCAAAGGCGAGCAGATGGAGAAGGTTCGTCTGCTGGAGGAGAACGAGCGGGTGGTGGCCGAGGGCAAGATGCCGGCGACCTTCGCGCCGATGTTGCTGGGTATTACCAAGGCCTCGCTGGCCACCGAGTCGTTCATCTCGGCGGCCTCCTTCCAGGAGACCACCCGCGTGCTGACCGAGGCCTCGGTGGGTGGCAAGGTGGATCGCCTGCGCGGTCTGCAGGAAAACGTCATCGTCGGCCGCCTGATTCCTGCCGGAACGGGTCTGGCGTATCACGATGAGCGCCGTCGTCGCGCCGTGGTCGATACCCAGGCGGAACTGGCTGCCGCAGCCGATGAAGTGCTGTCGGCAGACAAGGCGACGGACACCGAGGAAACGGTGGAATCATAATCGCGTGAATGGCCTCGGGAAAGATGTAAGGAACCTCTGGAATTAATCCAGGATTCCTTGCCCTTTGAGGCCGGTGCGGGCTTGACAGTTAAGGTCCATGCGCCTAAAATTCGCGCTCCTCTGAACAGGCGGGATCTCCCGCCTGTTGTTTATTCAAGGGTTGGAGCAAGTTTACATGCCAACGGTGAATCAGTTAGTCCGCAAGGGTCGGGCTCGCCAAAAAGCAAAAAGCAACGTGCCTGCGCTGGAGGCCTGTCCGCAGCGCCGCGGTGTGTGTACGCGTGTTTACACGACCACGCCAAAGAAGCCGAACTCGGCGCTGCGCAAGGTTGCCCGCGTCCGTCTGACCAATGGTCAGGAGGTCACGACCTATATCGGTGGTGAGGGACATAACCTGCAGGAGCACTCCGTGATCCTGATTCGCGGTGGCCGTGTCAAGGATCTTCCGGGTGTACGCTATCACACCGTGCGCGGCAGCCTCGACACCTCGGGTGTGAGTGATCGTCGTCAGGGGCGTTCGAAGTATGGCGCGAAGCGTCCCAAGTCCTGATCCAGGTTATCTATCCCCTGGTTTGTATTTTTGATTTTTTAAACAAATGGTTTTCGCCGGCAAGGTTGAGTAATCAGAATGGCTAGAAGAAGAGTTGCAGCAAAACGTTCCGTACTGCCTGATCCCAAGTTTAAGGATCAGACGGTCGCCAAGTTTGTCAACATGCTGATGATGGATGGTAAAAAGTCCGTTGCTGAGCGTGTCGTGTATGGCGCCCTCGATCAGGTTGTGGATCGCATCAAGGGTGAGCCGGTTGAACTGTTGAATAAGGCGCTGGAAAATGTGCGCCCGATGGTTGAGGTCAAATCTCGCCGTGTGGGTGGTGCCACCTATCAGGTGCCCGTCGAGGTGCGTGCCGAGCGTCGTATTGCGCTGGCAATGCGCTGGTTGGTTGACGCTGCGCGCAAGCGTGGTGAGAAGTCCATGGATCGCCGGCTTGCGGGTGAGATTATGGATGCGGTGGAGAATCGTGGTGCTGCTGTCAAGCGTCGCGAGGATGTCCATCGCATGGCAGAGGCCAACCGGGCCTTTTCTCATTATCGCTGGTAAGCCAGCTGTTTTGTTGGCTGGTTTATTAACAAGAGCATCCTGGAAAGAGATTTAAGACGTGGCGCGCAAAACACCCATCGAACGTTATCGCAATATCGGCATCATGGCTCACATCGATGCCGGTAAAACAACGACTACTGAACGTGTTCTGTTCTATACCGGCATGTCTCACAAGATCGGTGAAGTCCATGACGGCGCTGCCACCATGGACTGGATGGAGCAGGAGCAGGAGCGTGGCATTACCATCACCTCGGCAGCGACCACCTGTTTCTGGGAGGGCATGGACAAGCAGTTTGATCAGCATCGTATCAATATTATTGATACGCCCGGGCACGTTGATTTCACGATCGAAGTGGAGCGTTCACTGCGCGTGCTCGACGGTGCCTGTGCAGTATTCTGTGCGGTCGGTGGCGTTGAGCCACAGTCTGAGACGGTGTGGCGCCAGGCCAACAAGTATGAAGTGCCGCGTATGGCCTTCGTCAACAAGATGGATCGTTCCGGCGCAGACTTTTTGCGTGTTGTCGGTCAGCTGAAGGAGCGCCTGGGCGCGAATCCGGTGCCGATGCAGCTGAATATCGGTGCCGAAGAAAATTTCGAAGGCATCATTGACCTGGTTCGTATGAAGGCCATTTTCTGGAATGAAGGCGACAAGGGTGCGACCTATGAAGAGCGTGATATTCCGGCTGAATTGCAGGACAAGGCCGACGAGCTTCGTGAGCAGATGATCGAAGCGGCCGCCGAGGCCAACGAAGACTTGATGGAGAAGTACCTCGAAGGGGGTGAGCTGTCGAACGATGAAATCAAGCAGGGTATTCGTTCGCGGGCATTGGCCAATGAGATTGTGCCTTGCTTCTGTGGATCCGCCTTTAAGAACAAGGGCGTGCAGGCGATGCTGGATGCGATTGTCGAGTACATGCCTTCGCCTGTGGATGTGCCGGCGATTACCGGTGTGCTGGATGATGCCGCCGAGACGGTGGCGGAGCGTCCTCCCAGCGATGAGCAGCCCTTTGCTGCGTTGGCCTTTAAGATTGCGACGGACCCCTTTGTGGGTACCCTGACCTTCTTCCGTGTGTATTCCGGTGTGGTCAACTCCGGTGACTTCGTCTATAACCCGGTGAAGTCCAGGAAAGAGCGTTTTGGTCGCATCGTGCAGATGCATGCCAATTCACGTGAAGAAATCAAGGAAGTCCGCGCTGGCGATATCGCTGCTGCTGTTGGCCTCAAGGATGTCACGACCGGTGACACCCTGTGTGATCTGAAGCAGGTTATTACGCTGGAGCGTATGGAGTTCCCGGAGCCGGTAATCTCGGTGGCCATCGAGCCCAAGACCAAGCCGGATCAAGAAAAGATGGGCGTTGCCCTGGGTAAGCTGGCACAGGAAGATCCTTCCTTCCGTGTGCACACCGATGAAGAATCCGGTCAGACCATTATCTCCGGTATGGGCGAGCTGCATCTCGATATCATTGTCGATCGCATGCGCCGCGAATTCAAGGTCGAGGCCAATGTCGGCGCGCCGCAGGTGGCTTACCGCGAAACCATTCGCAATAGCGTCGAGGCCGAAGGCAAGTTCGTGCGTCAGTCCGGTGGCCGCGGTCAGTATGGCCACGTCTGGTTGCGCCTTGAGCCGCAAGAGCCGGGTAGCGGCTACGAATTCGTCAATGAAATCGTCGGTGGTGTGGTGCCGCGTGAGTATATCAATGCGGTGGATAAAGGTATCCAGGAGCAGATGGAAAATGGCGTAATCGCTGGATTCCCGGTGGTCGACGTCAAGGTCAGTCTGTTCGATGGCTCCTATCATGACGTTGACTCTTCGGAAATGGCCTTTAAGATCGCCGGCTCCATGGGCTTCAAGAGCGGTGCCGCCAAGGCGAGCCCGGTCTTGCTTGAGCCCATAATGAGCGTCGAGGTTGTTACGCCGGAAGATTATATGGGTGATGTGATGGGCGATCTGAATCGTCGTCGCGGCATCGTCCAGGGTATGGAGGATTCGGTGACCGGTAAGGTGATCCGTGCCGAAGTGCCGCTGGCCGAGATGTTTGGTTATGCCACTGACCTGCGTTCGGCGACTCAGGGCCGTGCCACCTATTCCATGGAATTTGGTAAGTATGCCGAGGCGCCTTCCAGTGTCGCCGAAGCGGTCATCAAAAAAGCATCTTAAGATTGGTTAAATTTGAGATAAGGGGTTAACACCGTGTCCAAAGAAAAATTTGAACGAACGAAACCGCATGTCAACGTTGGCACCATTGGCCACGTTGATCATGGCAAGACCACGCTGACTGCAGCCCTGACCAAGGTCATGGCCGAAAAGCACGGTGGTGAATTCAAGGCCTACGACCAGATC
>JAJRWE010000131.1 GCA_024276955.1 Gammaproteobacteria bacterium | reverse complement strand
CGGACGTTCGTACCTCACGCCGCTGAGCTTGGCCGTTATAATCCCCACAAAAAGTATGAAGAAATATATCCTAATAACAATGATTGTTTTGTTTTTCCCAACATATAGTCATGCTGATGATTTATACTTTGCAATTAAGGGTGCAATTAAGGGGACACAATACTCAATTATATGAGGCGCCCTAATAAGCTTAAGGCTTGGCTGGGTGTCATTCGGGCCAGGGCTTTTCTAGCGCTCTCTAATGTCATGCTGAGCCAATTCACGGCGGGGAACAATGTTGCAGCTGCCGGTTTCCTCGTCGAAGAGAATGGCGATTTCACCCTGCTGTAATAGCCTGTGTACCTGTTCGGTCTTTTGTGACAGGGAGATTTCTTCTATGCCGTAGTCCGTCCCGTCGCGGCTGACGAATTCTTCGATCAGGTTGTTCAGGGCTTCCGGGCTGAGCTGTTTGTGCGGGATCAACATGGTAGTGTCTGCGAGGGGGCTACTCGCCGCTTACTTGAAGGTGTAATGTTTTTCGATGTCGGCGGTGATTTCCCATTCGCAGGACATGCCCGCCGGGAAGTGCACCAGGTCACCACGGCTGATGGTGACGGGTTTCTCTCCCTCGGGCGTCACAACGGCTTCGCCCTCCAGAATGTAGCAGATCTCTTCGTTGTCGTAGTGCCAGTCAAAGCGTGAGACTTCCTTGCTCCAGAGTGGCCAGCCATCCACGCCCATGGCGTCCAGTTTGGCAGGGGATACATGATGTTCGATGTTGATTTGCGGCATGGGTCGATCCATAGGTGTTACGGGTAAGGCTGGCAGTATAGCGTATTGCACATTTGCGTTGCTGCTGTTGCGGCTGACGAATACGCCTCGTTTGAGGGTTCAAACTTAGCCTGATGCGCCGATATATAAGGGGTAAATAAGGCGATACACCGTATTTTCATTTCAACCGGGCAAATGGATGACAAGCTTTTCTGACAAGCCTTTTCGCGAGAAGCGGCTCTTCCCGCGCATAGCGACTCAATGTCAGGTGCTCTATCGCACGCCTGAGTCGAAGGGCTGGAATGTGGCCCGGTTGGTGGATTTTTCGGCGATTGGCATGCGTATCGAATGTGATGAGTTACTTATCCCAGGTACGCCGGTCGCAATTCAGATAAAGCCTGGCGATGACAGGGTTGTTCCCGCCATTTTGGCAAAGGGCTGCGTGGTGCGCTGCGAGCCAAATATTGACCTTCGCTACGAGGTTTCCTGCAAACTGACGAAGGTGAGGCCCGCATGATGGGCGGGAAAATGGCGCCCCGGAGACGATTCGAACGTCCGACCTGCCGCTTAGGAGGCGGCTGCTCTATCCAGCTGAGCTACCGGGGCATGTAAAGTGGGTGTGGGTTGTTGCGTGCTGGCCGGGTTTGAACCGGGTGGCTCGGGTTGATGCAACGTAGAACAGGTTTATTGGTGGAGCCGAGGAGGATCGAACTCCCGACCTCTGCATTGCGAACGCAGCGCTCTCCCAGCTGAGCTACGGCCCCGTTTGTGGCGGCAAGTTTAACACCGGATTTGGCCACTTATCTACATTCCTCGCCCTTTTGCTCGGTGGGCTTGTCCAGCTGCTGTTTGATCAGTTCGACGATCTGCTGGATGTCGTCGTTTTTCCGGGCATCCTCTTCGGCGGCGATCTTGCCCAGGGTGGATACGGTGAGGCCGAGGTGTTTTACGTGCCGGCGGCAGTAGACGCACATCAGCAGGTGCATGCGGAAGGCGGCCCGCTCCCAGGGGGACAGGTTCTGGTCCAGATAGTCACTGGCCTGTTCGGTGATTTCACGGCAACTCGGCATCATTTTCATCGCTGGTAAAACTCTTCAATTGCCGCCTGGATGCGATTGCGCGCACGGTGCAGCAGTACCCGTCCATTGGACTCGGAAACCTCCAAAACCTTACAAATACTTTCCATATCCAGGCCCTGCATGTCACGCAGGGTCAGCGCGGCGCGTTGCATGGGGGGCAGGGCGCTGAGGCTGGCGTCAATGCAGGCGCGCAATTCCTGGCTGGTCAGCAGGTCATCCGGTGTGTCGGCATGCCAGACGGCGGGTGGGCTGGCCCAGCGGCCGGCGGCATTGAACGGGCTGGGGTCGATGCTGGCTTGGTCGCCCAGTGCGTCCTCCAGATTGACGGTGCGGGATTCGTGTCGCAGGCGGGTTTTGGCGGTATTGCTGACAATGCGTAGAATCCAGGTCTTCAGGCTGGAGCGGCGCTCGAAGCGCGGCAGGGCCCGGAGCACCGCCAGCCAGGCCTCCTGAGCGACTTCGTCGGCGATGGCCGGGCCGACAATGGCGCGGGCCAGGTGCACCATCAGGCCATGATAGGCGGAGACCACCTGTGCATATGCGGCGTCATCGTGTGCCAGCAGTCGGGGAATCAGCTCATCGTCGCTGGGTAGCTGCTGGTTCAACCTGGAATCCTCAGCTGAATGGTCTGCAGAGTGGTTCTGAGTGTTTGGCTGGCGTAGTGAAAAAATGAGTTAATGGTTTCGATCCTTCATGAGTTTTTTTACATAGCCAGGCGGACACTCAGAGCCGCTATGCAGGTCGTAGCGGTTTCGCTCGACAGGTGAACGACAGCGCGGTTAAGAATGTTAATTGTTTCATGATGTTATGCCCACCTGTAAGCGGTCAGCTGAGGACTCCAGGTTCAAGGTAACATTTGTCCTGTTTGCGCGTCATAAGGTGTGCCTGTGCGGCGCGGTAAAGTATTCTGCCTGCCACAGAGAGTGGCTTCAAGCTGCTTGGCGCATTTCGGGCGCGGGTAGCGGACATGGGAGTCCCTGATTCCGCCCCATGACCACTTATACTATAGGTGCTTTGAGAGAGAGATATGCTGGAAACCCTGCCACTATTACAACAAACCAAATTCCCCCCCCTGTCCCGCGAGGGCGTGACCACGCTGCAGGTTAACCTCGGTTATCTGTGCAACCAGCAGTGTCTGCATTGCCACGTTAATGCCGGCCCCAAGCGTACGGAGCTGATGGACAAGACGAATATCGATGCGGTGCTGGATTATCTGCGCAGTGTCAGGGGTGGTTCAACCATCAGCACGCTGGATCTGACCGGTGGTGCACCGGAGATGAACCCGCATTTTCGTTATCTGGTAAGCGAGGCGCGCAAGCTTGGCGTGCACGTGATGGATCGCTGCAATCTAACCATACTCGAAGAGCCCGGCCATGAGGGTCTGGCTGAATTTCTGGCCGCACAGCAGGTGGAGGTGGTGGCCTCCATGCCCTGTTATCAGAAGGAAAACGTCGATGACCAGCGTGGCAAGGGCGTTTACGACACCAGCATCCGCGGCTTGCAGCGACTGAATCGGCTGGGCTATGGCCAGGCCGACAGCGGTCTGGTGCTCAACCTGGTCTACAATCCCGGCGGCCCCTTTTTGCCCCCTGGGCAGGATGCGCTGGAGGCGGATTACAAGCAGCAGTTGCGCACGCAACACGGAATCGAATTCAACCAGCTGCTGACGCTGGCTAACATGCCCATCCAGCGATTTGGCAGCACGCTGATTTCACGCGGCCAGTTCGATGAATACATGGCGCTGCTGACTGCCTCGCACAGTGACGCCAATCTCGCCACCGTGATGTGCCGCAGCCTGCTGAGTGTCGATTGGCAGGGTTATGTTTACGACTGCGATTTCAACCAGATGCTGAAGCTGCCCATCACTCGCCAGGATGCCGGGTCGACCGTGTCCGTGGAAAACGGCAAAACCCATCTCTCTGATCTGGCCGGTGTCGACCTGGCGGGAGAGCCCATTGTGGTCAGCGGTCACTGCTATGGCTGTACCGCCGGGCAGGGCAGCAGTTGTGGCGGTGCCCTGTCGTGACGATCCGTCCGGCGCATTTGCGCTGATCATTGGGTTATGCGGATCTCGATCATCATTCCGGTGCTGAATGAGGCGCAGGCGATTGCTGGCTGCCTCGACAGGCTGCAGCCGTACCGGGCGCAGGGCCATGAGGTTGTTGTTGTCGATGGCGGCAGCCGCGATGGCACGATGGCGCTGGCCCAGCCACTGGCGGATCGTGTGTTGGCGTCGCCGGTGGGCCGTGCACGACAGATGAATCAGGGCGCCCATGTCGCGCAGGGTGAGGTGCTGCTGTTCCTGCATGCGGATACCCAGCTGCCCGATGCGGCCTGTGATGTGATTATCTCCGCGCTGCAAACGGCGGCCCGCTGGGGACGCTTCGACGTGCGCCTTTCCGGCTCTGCACCCGGCTTTCGGCTGATTGAATCCATGATGAACCTGCGTTCCCGGATGACCCGGATTGCCACTGGCGATCAGGCCATGTTTGTGACAAAGGACCTGTTTCATGCGGTGGATGGTTTTGATGATATCCCCTTGATGGAAGATATTGCCCTTAGCCGCCGGCTGAAAAAAAGGGCGCCCGCCGCCTGCCTGCGCCAGTGTGTCGTGACCTCCAGCCGGCGCTGGGAGGAGAATGGCATCCTTAAGACCGTGCTGCTCATGTGGCGGCTGCGTCTCTCTTACTGGCTGGGTGCCGATCCCGCGCACCTGGTCAGACAGTATTACCGCTGATTCCATGCAGTTTCCCGAGGCCCGAATCTTGCTGTTTTGCCGTGCGCCAGTGGCGGGTCAGGTGAAGACGCGACTGGCCCGCACCATTGGCAACGAAGCGGCGGTTCGCTGGCATCGGGCGCTGGCGATGCACTGCCTGGAAACCGTCGCGGCCGCGCAATTGGCGCCGCTGCAACTGTGGTGCAGCCCCGATGTTCAGCATAACTTCTTTTCCCGTCAGCAGGCCCGTTTTCCCCTCAGCCTGCATGGCCAGTCCGGCCCCGACCTGGGGGCACGAATGAGCCATGCCTTCGATGTCGCGCTGGTGGATGCCGAGTATGCGCTGGTGATTGGCACCGACTGCCCGGTATTGAGTGCCGACTATCTTCATCAGGCGCTCACGGCCCTGCGTGACGGGGCGCCGGCGGTGATTGGCCCGGCGGAGGATGGTGGTTATGTGATGCTGGGGCAGCGCTGCAACCACCAGTCGCTATTTGAAGATATGCCCTGGGGAACCCGTACCGTGTTCGAGAAGACTTGCCAGCGGATGGCGGGCGATTATCTTGCCCTGCCGCCACTGTGGGATGTGGATGTCGTCGAGGACTTGCGGCGGCTGAAGCGGGAAGCAGAATGCTTGCCCCTGTCGGATGCGTTGAAGGGTTGTCTTGCCACGTTTCCAGATGTGACATCCGTGTAGGCAAAGTGTAGCGTGCCCAACATCCCCATGCATCCCGTTGGGCACGTCGCTTCGCTCCTTTGCCTACATGGATGTAGGTACTTAGCGTGAGCAGGAGCGGTAGCTGTGCCCAACCTACCTGCTAGATGTCAGCTACCGCGACATCTTGCGGCGAGACTCCCGCTGCATTTCAAGTACGAAGCGCTCGATGAGGCGCGCCTGCACCTTGTCCAGTTGCTCAAAGCTGCCGCCGACCTGAATGTTGCGACTGGGTTCATGCAGGGTGATGCGGTGCAGAATGAAGCAGCCTTGGACACGCTTTTTGTCGGGAAGGGTAATGGTGCAGGTCAGGATCTGCGCTTTATCTCCTTCTGGGATAGCGGCTTTTGGCGGGAAGCGCACGCACATGCCCTCGGCGGAAATATCCTGCAGTTCACCGTAAAAGGCGTTGCCCTGCTCATCGACCAGTTCGACCGGAATGGCGTGCACTGCGCTTACCGGAACCCTGAAGGTGCGGCGGCGCTGGCGATAGCGAACGATTGTTGGAAACGGAACCTTGTAGAAAGCAACGCCGTTATCGGTGCCGATTTCGCTGATCTCGAGGATCATCTTGATTTCAATGCCTTCGCGGTGTGCACTCAGTCCGATCTTGCTGGACGTGCTGAGTTGGCTATGGCCTTCGCGGGGATGGAGTTCGTCAAGCAGCAGATAACCTTGCTCAGGATTCACTTCGAGGAGGGTGCTGTTATACAGGCATTTTGCCGAAGGAATGGCAATGCTGACAATGCTGTGCCGTTGTTGCAGGGGGCGAAGAATGGCCGTGATACGAGTTGCCGAGGTGACTTCCTCGTACTGCTGTTGGTAGCCATTACCTTCCGCTTGTCGCTGGGCCATGTTTTGTGTGTTTCGGTTAAGGAGTCTCTTTGCTGGCGGTTGTCACCCTGCTATGACTGCCGGCATCAGGCAACGGCAATTGACTGCCCCCGCACGGGACGATGATCCGACTTTCCACTGTTTCGATAGGTGTTTGATGAGGGATTTTCGTGGTTTTCACCCCGCAAGAGGTTCAGTGCCTCTTGCACCTGGGCGTGTGAGGCCTCGAGGATGCGCTGGTTGAGCAGATTTTGTTCATGACATTGCTTCAGCGCGGCGTGCAGAGATCGCCATCCAGCGACGAGCTGCGGATTTCTGCTGTTGATAATGAAGGCCTCCAGCTGGCGCCGGCCACAGGGTGAGCCGATGATCTTTTCCAATTCCGGCAGTGACAATAGTTCTTGCTGTTCAAGGTCGTTGAGGTGCTTGAGTTTGACATCCATTGCCTGCTCGAAGGCCCGCAGGTCGTTGCCCTTCAGTGCGTTGTATTCTTGTTTAAGCGCGTCCAGCATGCGCCCGGCATCCTGCCGTTGCGTCTCAAGCAGGATGAGTAAGCGCTGTTCTGATGTTGGTTTGCCCATGCTCTCAGGATGACCTCAAATTGTTCTCGAACTGGATGAATTTTTCGGCCACGCGTAAGGAATTGATTTCATACATTCCCGCGTCGATAGCCGATTTGAGACTCTGCACACGCTCCCCATCGATCACGGATTGGGCATTGATCTCTGCTTCGACACTCTTCAACTGACTGGCCTGCGGGGTGAGTGTGACGGTGTCCGCCCGGTTTGCAGGTGCAGCCGGTGACAGGGTCTGTGCTGCATTTCCGCTGCCGCTTGGGGTGCTCTTTGTGCTTCCTCCCGCGCCTTGTGGCTGGGACGGGGGAACCCCTGTGATATCAACTGCCATGGTGATGCTCCTTTGACGCTACTGCTATGACTATCGGCACAGGGTATTGAAACTTAAGAGACTTATGATCGATTGGTGAAACTCGTCATTGTCGTTTGGTTACCGGCATTGCAGCGTGGACCGTTGATTTTTCAGGCATATCAGTACACCTATCGTTGATAGGCGCTACATGTGAACCTGTACGGTTCCCGCTTTGATGGCAATGCCCTCAATGATGCGTTTTGAGCGTGTGTTGCGCACCGTAATCCGTTCACCCAGGGCGGCATTCTGCAATGCCTTTCCCTTGCTGCGTACCTGCAACAAACCCGTGTTGGCGAGAATGGTGACATCGTCACCCCGGTGCACCAACAAGCGTGCCTTCAGCATGCGGGGTGTCAGGGGGGTGCCCGCGGGCAGGGAGCGCACGGCCAGTTTGCCGATGATGTCTTCTGTCTGGCGATAATATCCGTGACTGAGTGTTGATATCTCCTGTCGCCGGGCAATGATGTCCGCGCGGGTGATGGCATCACCCCGGCTGATGGGGCGGGAAGTGGTCAGCACATCACCGAAGACACGGATATTGGCGGGAATGTAAACGGTCCAGGGCTTCTCGCCTGGGCATTGCACACCCACGGTCAGTTTTCCCTGCAAGCGGCTCCCCGCCGGGACAAAGGCCTGCAGCCCCGTTTCACAAAACCCCAGACGCAGGCGTGAATCCAGGCGGCCAAGATGAATCTCCTGGCTGGTGCCGGATTCAGGGGGTACTTGTGATTGTAAAAAATCACGTGCCGCCTCATGCAGGGAGGCCAGTGACTGGTATTTCGGCGCAGGGTTGGTGAGGGTTTCGGTATGGGCTATTGCCGGAAACAGGCCGACAACGACAAACAAAAGCAGGCGGCTGGCAGGAATTTGCCACATTGTGACGCAGACTTGCCGGGCGGTGTGCCCGTCGAGTGCCCATGAAATAGTACCTGCCATAGTGTTCATATTATTAAGTTGCTGTTTTATCAAAATGTATTTAACGGTAGCAGATAGCATTGGTTTTCCCGGCGATATCGACTGCTCGTCCATGTGACATCCTCTATGGTTGCGACTGCAACAGGCGTGCCATGTAGCCCTTCTCAAGAAATCCCGCCGGATGTCGATAGAGCGGTTACTGAAATACAGGTGTTGAAAATTCTGGAGTTAAGTGATGGCTGGAGTACTTGATGGGGTTGATAAACGCACGCAGCTGGTGGGTGAAAACCGGCTTGAATTGCTGCTGTTTCGCCTGGCGACGGACCAGTTGTATGGCATCAACGTCTTTAAGGTGCAGGAGGTCATTCGCTGTCCTCCGCTGACGCGTGTGCCGAATTCCAATCCGGTGGTGCGGGGTATTGCCAGCATGCGCGGCAAGACCATCCCTGTCTACGACCTGGGCATGGCGTTGGGTTACTCACCCATGGATGACATCAGTAATGCCTTCGTGGTGATTGCCGACTATAACCGTACGCTTCAGGGCTATATCGTCAACGGGGTTGAGCGCATCGTCAATATGAACTGGGAGGAAATCCTGCCGCCACCCAGGGGCTCGGGGAACAACAGTTATCTGACCGCCGTGACCCGTGTCGATAAACGTCTGGTGGAAATTCTTGATGTGGAGAAGATTCTCGCAGAGGTGGTGGGGACGGTCTCTGAAGTGTCCAGCGGAATCATTGAAAGCGGAAACGTGGGTGATATCCCGAAGATTCTCGTCGCCGATGATTCCAGCGTCGCGCGCCGTCAGATTACCCGCACCCTTGATCAGCTCGGGATTGAGTCTGTGGTCGTAAAAGACGGGCTGGAGGCACTCCAATATCTGCAGGCGTTGTCGAAGCAGCATGATGACCTCTCGACAGAGCTGACGATGGTGATTTCTGATGTGGAGATGCCCAATATGGATGGCTATACGCTGACTACAGAGATCCGCAAGGATTCCCATATGAAGGATCTGTATGTGATCCTGCATACCTCATTGAGCGGTGTCTTCAATCAGGCCCTGGTGGAAAAAGTGGGGGCCGATAAATTTATGCCGAAATTCAATGCCGACGAGTTTGCCGAAACGATTCTTGAGGCCATCAAGACGGTGAAGGCCGGCAAGGCTGCATAATCCGAAATCTAGCCAAAAAACTTATGATAGGGAATGCCGTGCCCGCCAAGGGCCTCACCAGTGAGGATTACAATGCCTTTCGCGCCTTTCTTGAAGATGCGAGCGGCATTGTGCTGGGTGACAACAAGCACTATCTGGTGACCAGCCGCCTCACGCGCCTGATGAGAGAGCAGGGTATTGAGTCTTTCAGTGTGCTCATGCAGCACATCAAGCGGGACGGCAAGCTGCGGCACCGTATCATGGATGCCATGACGACCAACGAAACCTCCTGGTTTCGTGACAGCTATCCCTTCGATATTCTCAAGGAACAACTATTGCCGGAATTTGCCGGGAAACAGGCCCGGTAGGTGCGTATCTGGTCCGCGGCCAGCTCCAGCGGCCAGGAGGCCTATTCGCTGAGCATGATCGTTAGTGAATATTTCCAGAAGCGGCCGGGCAGTTTGCCGGCCAATGCGGTGCAGATTCTTGGTACGGATATTTCTCCCACGGTGCTTGAGCAGGCCCGCAGCGGTATTTACGAGGGTGTGGCCGCCTCGCGAGGGTTGTCAGAGGAGCGTAAGCGACGTTTCTTTAATCAAACCGAAACCGGCTGGCAGGTTAAGGATGACATCCGCAAGCGCGTCAGTTTCCGGGAACTGAACCTCATGCAGGGCTATGCTGCGCTGGGGAAATTCGACATCATCTATTGCCGCAATGTACTGATCTACTTTTCCGCCGATCTGAAGCGGGATATTCTTGCCCGCATAGCGCGCACCTTGAATCCCGGTGGCTTTCTGGTGCTGGGCGGCTCAGAGTCCATTTCCAGTTATTCCGAAGAATTCGAGCTGGTGCGTTGGCGTAACGGCGTCATCTACAAACTTGCTTGAAAAGCAGGTTTGAGGCCGCAGGCATGAGGCTTAAGGGGGGATGCTTGCAGATCACCGGAAAGTGGTCAGACTCTTGAAGCCTCCAGCCTCCAGCCTCCAGCGGTAGGTTGGGCAAAGGAGCGTAGCGACGTGCCCAACGGAATGCATGGAGATGTTGGGCTCGCTACGCTTTGCCCAACCTACCTGGCTCAGTCCTCACACCTCACACCTCACACCTCACACCTCACACCCCAGCCTCTGCCACCTTTGCCGCCTGCTGGCTTCAAGTTGCCGTCCTCGGTATTTACTGTCGTGTCGTAAAATGCTAACTGACTGTAAATAAAGCTTAAACATAAAGTGGCACGCCCCTTGCTTTGTTCCTGCTGACAAAGGTGGAAACGGAGAAGAAACATGCGGTTTGGTTTGGAAAAGGTGCTCGGCATTAGCCAGCAGGCGCTGGCCATCCATTCCCGGCGTTCCGAGGTGTTGGCCAATAATCTGGCCAATGCCGAAACCCCCGGCTTCAAGGCGCGTGATATCGACTTCAGGGCGGCCCTGCAGCAGGTCAAGGCGCAGGGCAGTGGGGGCCGCCTTGTTACCACCAATCCCAGGCACCTGGGTGGCAGCGGCGTATCGACGGCTGGCATCGATAATCTCATCGGCGAAATGAAATTCCGCAATCCCACCCAGCCGTCGCTGGATGGCAACACGGTGGATCCCCTGCGTGAGAAAACTGAGTTCATGGAAAACGCCCTGCTGTACCAGGCCAATCTCCGTTTTCTCACCGGCAAGGTAAAGATGCTCAAGACGGCGCTGAAAGGCGAATAGTCTCTGGCAAAAAATCAAGAGTAAATCATCATGTCACTATTTAAAGTTCTGGATATCGCCGGGTCAGGCATGAGCGCACAGGCGCTGCGGCTCAATACCACCGCCAGTAATCTCGCCAATGCGGAGACGGTGAGTTCAAGCACCCATGAAACCTATCGTGCACGATATCCTGTGTTTTCCGCCACCCTGAATGCGCTGGGTGAGCCGAACAGGGGCTCGGGTGTCGACGTGAAAGGAATCGTGGAAAGTCAGTCGCCACTGCGCAAGGAATTTGCCCCAAGCCATCCACAGGCAGACGAGGAGGGCTACATCTACAAGCCCAATGTCAACATGGTGGAAGAAATGGCCAACATGATTGCGGCATCGCGCTCCTACCAAAGCAATGTGGAAGTGGCCAAAACATCCAAACAATTATTGATGCGCACCTTGAGTCTGGGCGAATAAGGCGGAGATGACGATGACAAACGTGGACAACAACCTGACATCCGTCCTCGGCGGGCTAGGCCTGGGCGAAAAGTCGGTCAAGCAGAGGGCCCCGGACGAGTTGGGGCAGAGTGAATTTCTGCAACTGATGATTGCTCAGTTGAATAACCAGGATCCCATGAAACCGATGGAAAATGGTGATTTTATCGCCCAGATGGCGCAGTTCAGCGCCGTCACGGGCCTGACCAAGCTGCAGCAGTCATTCGATGGTCTGGCCGTGTCGCTGCAATCCAATCAGGCATTGCAGGCGTCATCCCTGGTTGGACGTACGGTCGTGGTGCCCTCAGGTACCGGTACCCTGCCGCAGGGTGGGACGTTATCCGGGGTGGTGGATCTGGACTCATCGAGCAGCAATCTGACCATTACTATTCAAGATGCCAGTGGGCAGGTAATGCGCCGATTGGAGTTGGGCCCTCAGCAAACGGGGGATGTGTATTTCAACTGGGACGGCATAACCGATAGTGGTGTTCAGGCCCAGGCAGGGCGCTATTACATCAGTGCCGAAACACAGACCGAAGGCGGTACAGAGGCACTGGAAACCTTGGTGAGCTCAGCCGTTGAAAGCGTCACCATGGGCCAGGGTGGACAGGCTATAACGCTGAATCTGGCCGATGGAAATACCGTCGATCTGTCCAGTGTGCGATCAATCCAGTAAACAGTTGGGGAATGAGGAGATAAATCATGCCATTTCGTATTGCATTAAGCGGGCTGAATGCCGCACAGACTGAACTTTCGATCACCGGTAATAACATCGCCAATGCCAGTACCACGGGCTTCAAACGCTCGCGTGCGGAGTTTGCCGATGTCTATGCCGTGGCCTTTGAGGGTATCAGTGATATCGCCACCGGTAACGGCGTCAGCGTCGCCGCCGTGTCGCAGAATTTTACCCAGGGTAATATCGACTTCACCGAGCGTAATCTGGATATTTCGGTGCGGGGCCAGGGCATGTTTGTGCTGAATGATTCATCCGGCCAGTCATTCACCCGCGCCGGCGCCTTTCATATCGACCGTGAAGGCTATGTAGTCAACCAGGCGGCGCAGAGGTTGCAGATATTTCCGGCGGTAACGGGCGGTACTTTCAATACCGGCATACTGACGGATCTGCAGCTGTTGACGTCGGATGGCCCGCCCCAGGCGACGACTGCGATCAATGCCAGCATCAATCTGAGTTCGTCCGACTCACAGCCGCCAACGGCACCCTTTGATCCTCTGGATGCCACCAGTTTTAATAGCTCGACATCCACCGTCATTTACGATTCGCTGGGCACCCCACACACCTCGACATTGTATTATGTAAAAACAGCCGTCGCCAACCAGTGGGACACCTACCAGTACATCGATGGTAATGTGGTTTCCAGTGGCGGTGCCTCACCCATCACCATGACGTTCAATTCGGACGGCAGCATCAATGGACCACTGACCATCAATTATGATGCCGTGCCCTCGGGCACTGGCGCCGACCCCATTCAGGTCGCTCTGGATTACACCAATGCCACTCAGTACGGCAGCCCATTCGCTGTTAATGGCCTGTCGCAGGATGGTTTTACCACCGGCCGACTGAGCGGTATCGATATTGACGGTGAAGGTGTCGTGTTCGCCCGCTTCACCAATGGCCAGGCCACACCGCTGGGCAAGATCGCCCTGGCAAACTTCCCTAATCTACAGGGTCTGCGGCAATTGGGTGACACCAATTGGGCACAGACGTTCGAGTCCGGAGATCTATTGTTAGGCGAGGCGAACACGGCCAGTTTTGGTTTGGTTCAGTCCGGTGCGCTGGAAACCTCCAATGTCGATATTGCCGAAAGTCTGGTGAACCTGATTACTGCGCAGCGTAACTATCAGGCGAATGCGCAGGTGATCAGCGCGGCAGACACGATTACCCAGACCATCATCAATATCTGATGTTTGATTGTAATTAGACAAAAATCGGGATACGACTCATGGATCGCATGCTTTACGTTGCCATGTCGGGCGCCAAGCAAACTGCTTTGGCACAGGCGGTTAACAGTAACAATCTGGCCAATGCCAATACCACCGGGTTTCGTGAAGACCTGGCGGCCTTTCGCAGTATGCCCGTGTTCGGGCCGGGTTCTCCGACCCGCGTCTATGCCATGACCGAAAATCCGGGCGTCAATCTTGAAAGTGGCGCCATTCAGGCCACCGGGCGTGATCTCGATATGGCGATTCAGGGCAATGGTTGGCTCGCCGTGCAGTCGCCCGATGGGCAAGAGGCCTATACCCGTGCCGGCAATCTGCGTATCGAATCCGGCGGTCTTTTAGTCACCGGAAGTGGTTACCCGGTGATGGGAAACCGTGGGCCGATTGCGATTCCGCAGGCGGAATCACTGGCAATCGGCGTTGATGGCACCATCACCATCCGTGGCATTGGCGAATTTGCCAATTCACTCACGGTGATTGATCGCATCAAGCTGGTCAACCCGGACGGGGCGGAGCTGGTAAAAGGCAAGGATGGCCTAATGCGCTTGAAGGATGGTTTTGAAGCCGCTGCCGATGCCTCGGTGCGGCTGGCCTCCGGGGCGCTGGAGACCAGCAACGTCAACACGGTGGATGCCATGGTCAACATGATCGCCCTGGCTCGCCAGTATGAGGCGCAGGTAAAAATGATGAAGGCGGCGGGTGAGATGGCCTCCAAGTCTAATGAATTACTAAGCCTGAGCTGATCACGGCCTGATGTATAACCTGACAGACTTTTTAGAGAGGTAGACACCATGAATTCGGCACTATGGATAGCAAAAACCGGACTGGATGCGCAGCAGACGCGCCTGTCGGTGATTTCCAATAATCTGGCCAACGCCAATACCACCGCCTACAAACGCAGCCGTGCGGTGTTTGAAGATCTGTTGTATCAGAACGTGCGCCAGGTCGGCTCACAGTCCACGGAAAATACCAAACTGCCCTCCGGTCTGATGCTGGGTACCGGTGTGCGCACCGTGGCGACGGAAAAGAACCATGCCCAGGGCAACATGATCCAGACGGAAAATAATCTTGATGTGGCCATTCAGGGGCGGGGCTATTTTCAGATCCTGCAACCCGATGGTTCGCTGGCCTACACCCGTGACGGTTCATTTCAGGTCAACGATGTCGGTGAACTCGTCACCGCCGGCGGTTATCAGGTACAGCCGGCCATCACGATTCCCAATAATGCACAGAGTATTGCCATTGGTTCGGACGGCGTGGTGTCCGTCATGGTGCCGGGCAGTGCGGCGCCGACGCAGATAGGCAGCATCCAGCTGGCCGACTTCCAGAATCCCACCGGCTTACAACCCATGGGTGAAAATCTCTATAACGAAACGGCCGCCAGCGGCTCACCCCAAAATGGTACGCCGGGCCTCAATGGCCTGGGTAGCGTGGTGCAGGGGGCACTGGAATCCTCCAACGTCAATGCGGTGAAGGAAATGGTAGAGCTGATCGAAACCCAGCGCGCCTACGAGATGAACTCTAAGGCCATCTCCACGGCGGATCAGATGTTGCAGTATCTGAACAACAACTTGTAACGATATTCGTAACAATCGCTGAAACGAAAACTGGCCGAGGCCGACATGAACAACAACCCCGTCTTCGTTATTCTGCTGCTGGGCACCGTGTTGCTGCTGGCCGGTTGTGCCACGCCGGTTCACGAGCCCATCAGTGATCCGCGTTTTTCGGCCGTGCGCCCGGTGATGTCGATGCCGATTCCCATCAACGATGGCGCCATTTATAAGGCCGGTTTTGAACGCACTCTGTTCGAAGACCCCACCGCTCACCGTGTCGGGGATGTGTTGACCATTGTCCTGCAGGAAAAGACCAACGCCAGCAAGAAAGCCAGCACTTCTACCAAAAAGGACGCCTCGATCGATCTTGGCGTGCCCACAGTATTTGGTGCACCAGTGCGTTACGCCGGCAAGGACATTCTCAGTGCGTCGGTCGCCGCCAAGCGTGATTTTGGCGGAGAAGGCGACAGTACCCAGAGCAACAGTCTGACCGGCAGCATCACTGTGACCGTGGCCGAGGTTTTCCCTAACGGTAATTTGCTGGTGAGAGGTGAAAAGCTGCTGACCCTCAATCAGGGCTCGGAGCATGTGCGGATATCCGGCATCATCCGCCAGGTCGATATCCGTCCGGATAATACCGTCAAGTCCTCGCAGGTGGCCGATGCGCGTATTGTCTACGGTGGCCAGGGCGTACTCGCCGAGGCCAATGGCAAGGGCTGGATGCAACGTGTATTCGACGGTCCCTGGTGGCCGTTCTAACGAGAGATAGATCCATGAAAAAAATACCGAGCATGCGCAGCGCACTGATCGCCGGCCTAATCCTGACATTGACAGGGCTGCCCGGGATTGTGCAGGCCGAACGTATCAAGGATCTGGCGCAGATTGCCGGAGTGCGCAGTAATCAATTGGTGGGCTACGGCCTGGTGGTGGGGCTGAGTGGCAGCGGTGATCAGACCACACAGACGCCGTTCACTCTGCAAAGCATGAAAAACATGCTCAATCAGTTTGGTATCAATGTACCTTCGAATGTTAATCCGCAGTTGAAGAATGTTGCAGCGGTGACTCTGCATGCGGATCTTCCACCGTTCGCCAAGCCGGGACAGACCATTGATGTCACCGTATCGTCCATTGGTAACGCCAAGAGCCTGTTCGGTGGCAGTCTGTTGATGGCGCCGTTGAAGGGTGCGGATGGCAAGGTGTATGCGCTGGCGCAGGGCAACCTGGTGGTCGGTGGTTTCGGTGTTGAGGCCGATGGTTCCAGCATCACCGTGAATGTGCCCAATGTCGGGCGCATTCCCAATGGTGCGACGGTTGAGCGTAGTGTGGTGTCGTCATTCGCTAACGGCAATTCGCTAATCTTCAATCTGAACACGCCCGACTTTACCACTGCAAACCGCATTTCCGTGGCCATCAATCAGCACATCGGGCCGGAGACGGCCCATGCCCTGGATGGCGCCTCCGTGCGGGTTGCCGCGCCTCGTGACATGGGGCAGCGGGTGGCCTTTATGGCGCTGCTGGAAAATATCGAAGTCTCGCCGGGTGAGGCGGCGGCAAAGATCGTCGTCAATTCACGCACCGGCACCATCATTATCGGCAGGCATGTGCGGGTTTCCCCGGTCGCGGTGACCCACGGCGGCCTGGTGGTGACCATTACCGCCCGTCCGGAAGTGAGTCAGCCGCCGCCCGGTGGATTGCTTGCCGGCGGCGCCGGGCAAACCGTGGTGGTGCCGCGCACCGAGATCATGGTGGAGCAGAAAGACAGCCGCATGTTCAAGTTCGCGCCGGGTGTCTCGCTGGATGAGATCGTCCGCGCGGTCAATGAGGTCGGTGCGGCGCCGGGCGACCTGGTGGCGATACTGGAGGCCCTCAAGCAAGCGGGCGCGCTGAGTGCCAGGCTGATCGTGATTTAACCCGGATCTTTCATGAAACATCCGGAAAAATTGCTATGACCGCATCACTTTCATCAGCCTCGCTGTATACCGACCTACAGAGCCTGGAGGCTGTACGCCGCCGTGCAGACAGTCATCCAGAGGAAACCCTGCGTTTTGCCGCCCAGCAGTTTGAAGCGCTGTTCCTGCAGATGATGCTGAAGAGCGCACGCGACGCCAAGCTGGATGACGGCCTGTTCGACAGCGAACAGGGTGATTTCTATCAGGACCTGCACGACAAGCAGATGGCCATCAATCTGGCCCAGGGGCAGGGCATTGGTATCGCCGAGCTGCTGCACCAGCAGCTGCGACAGGACCAGGGGCCAGGCAAGGACACAGAGGGCGTCTCCGCGCAGGCCGCGGTGGTGGATCGTATTCGCACACT
>JAJRWE010000130.1 GCA_024276955.1 Gammaproteobacteria bacterium | reverse complement strand
TTTCAACGAAGAGCGATCCCGCCAATTTCATTCGCTTGGAATTTCTTTGACAGGTCACTTATCATCAACAGTCTTTTGACATTCGCCAAACCGTCAACGCAAGTGCCCACACAAATTACCTAATCTCATTTTTAAAGAGCACAAAACTTAATAAGAGCCTGAACCCGCTCAGCGGGGCCGGGAATTCTAGCACTGACCGGTTAAATCGGTCAACTAAAAAGCCTCTTACCGCCCAGCGGCACAACCTCGTACCGCTTGAGCGAGGCGCGAATTATACGGGCTTCTCGAAGCCTGTCAACGCCTATCTGAAGGTTTGTTCGGCCAATCTTCCGGCCGCCTCAGCCGCTGACCTCAGCCAGCGAGCGGCGGATTATACACAGGGCTTACTCGGCGTCAACAACTACGCGCACGTTTTTTGCGCCAAGCCGCAATGGCCTTGTGCTAGACTACGCGGCTCCTTTGAATACATGGTTTTAACGTCGCCGCTGTCGCCCTAAATACCTCTATTATAGATGGGGTCTGTGCGACGGCCTTGCAACACCATCTGACACGAATCTGCACCACATCCCGATGACAACCCCAGCCACCACTCGCCTGCGCGAGATCCCCTATAATTACACTTCCTTCTCGGATCGCGAGATCATCATCCGCTTTCTGGGCGAACAACACTGGGAGACGCTCAATCAGCTGCGCGGCTCCCGCCGCACAGGCCGCTCGGCACGCATGCTGTTCGAGGTGCTGGGCGATCTGTGGGTCGTCACTCGCAATCCATTCATTCAGGACGACCTGCTGCAGAACCCCAAGCGCCGCGAGTCGCTGATCCACGCCCTGAACCATCGCCTGCAGCAGATTATCGATCGTGCCGAGGCGAACCCCCTGGCATTGGAGCTGGTCGAGGCGGCAAAAGGGGCTATCACAGACTTCGAGAACAACTTTGCGGGTGAGGCACAGCTGCGCCGCAAGGCCCTGCAAAAACTCAAGCAAGTGACCCGCAAGGACAACATCGACTTCAGCGGACTGGCCAGGGTGTCACACGTCACGGACGCCTCGGACTGGCGCGTCGAATATCCCTTCGTGGTTATTCACCCGGATACCGAAGCCGAAATGGCCCGCGTGGTGCAAGCCTGCATCGACCTCGGCCTGTCGCTGATCCCCCGTGGCGGCGGCACCGGCTACACCGGCGGCGCCGTGCCGTTGCGTGAACGCTGCGCCGTCATCAATACGGAAAAGCTGGATGCCATCGGCGGCGTCGAACTATGCCATCTGCCCGGCATCGACCACGAAGTGCCGACGGTACACGTCGAGGCCGGCGTGGTCACACGCCGGGTGTCGGATCTGGCCAATGCCAACGGCTACGTGTTCGCCGTCGATCCCACCTCGCAGGATGCCTCCTGCATCGGCGGCAACATCGCCATGAACGCCGGTGGCAAGAAGGCCGTGCTATGGGGCACCACGCTGGACAATCTGGTGTCGTGGCGCATGGTGACCCCGGACGGCCGCTGGCTGGAAGTCGAGCGTATCAATCACAATCTGGGCAAGATCCACGAACAGGCCGAGACGGAATTCCGCATCCGCCGCTTCGAGGCCGATGGCAAGACCCCCTTCGGCGACGTGGAGACCCTGAACATCCCCGGCAGCGAGCTGCGCAAAGAGGGCCTGGGCAAGGACGTCACCAACAAGTTCCTCGGCGGCCTGCCCGGGGTACAAAAGGAAGGCTGTGACGGCCTGATCACCTCGGCGGTGTTCGTGCTGCACAGGATGCCCGCGTATATTCGCACCGTGTGCCTGGAATTCTTCGGCGACGACCTGCGCCGCGCGGTACCCGCCATCGTCGAAACCAAGGACTACCTGGATGCCGCCGAGGGCATCCAGCTGGCCGGCATGGAACACCTCGACGAACGCTACGTGCACGCCGTCAACTACAGCACCAAGGCGCCGCGCAGCGAGCGGCCAAAGATGGTGCTGCTTATCGATATCGCCGGCGACGACGCCGACCGCGTCGCCGAAGCCGCCTCCAGCGTGGTGCGCATGGCCAATGCGCGCGACGCCGAGGGCTTCATCGCCGTCAGCGCCGAGGCCCGCCACCGCTTCTGGGCCGACCGCGCACGCACCGCCGCCATCGCCGCACACACCAATGCCTTCAAGATCAACGAGGACGTGGTGATCCCGCTCGACCGCCTCGGCGACTACAGCGAGGCCATTGAGCGTATCAATATCGAGACCTCCACGCGCAACAAGCTGCGCATGATCGACGCGGTGCTGGACTACCTCAGCAGCGACCTACCAGAGCACCGACAGGCGCGCGACTTCGAGCCGACCGAAACGCCCTGCGAAGAAACCACCACCATCCTCGACAACAAAAAGGCCGTCGCGCGCGAGCATCTGGAGGCCATCCGCAAACAATGGGCCTGTATCCTCGAGCACCTTGATGCACCCGCCAACGCACACCCTGAGGTCTTCGCCCTGCTGAAAGACCCACAACTCGGCAAGGTAAAAGACAGCGACACCCTGTTCCGTCTGCTGCAACGCCGCGAGCTGCGTGTCTCCTATCGCAAGGCGGTGGAAAAACCGCTCGAGGCCATCTTTGGCGGCCGCGAACTGGAGGCCGTACGTGCGCGCATGGATAGTATTCACAAGGAAATCCGCGCCAGCCGCCTGTTCGTCGCCACCCACATGCATGCCGGCGACGGTAATGTGCACACCAATATTCCCGTGCATTCCAACGACTATCTGATGCTGCAGGAGGCCGACGAAGTGGTCGAGCGCATCATGGCGCTGGCCGAATCCCTGGGCGGCGTGATCTCCGGCGAACATGGCATCGGCATCACCAAAATGCAATTTCTCGATCAGGCCACCGTCGAGGCCTTCGCCCGCTACAAGCAGCAGGTTGACCCCGAGCAGCACTTCAACCCCGGCAAGTTAATGGCCGGCTCCGGGCTGGACAATGCCTACACCCCCTCTCTGCGACTGCTGCAACAGGAGGCCCTGATCCTCGAGGCCTCCGAGTTGGGCGCGCTCAACGACGACATCAAGGACTGCGTGCGCTGCGGCAAGTGCAAACCGGTGTGCGCCACCCACATCCCGCGCGCCAACCTGCTCTATTCGCCGCGCAACAAGATCCTCGCCACCGGCCTGATCATCGAGGCCTTCCTCTACGAAGAGCAGACCCGGCGCGGCATCTCCCTGCGTCACTTCGCTGAAATGAACGACATCGCCGATCACTGCACCATCTGCCACAAGTGCTATAACCCCTGCCCGGTGGATATCGATTTCGGCGATGTCTCGGTGCGCATGCGCAAGCTGCTCAAGGCCTTCGGCAAGAAGCGCACCGGCCTGGCGACGCGCGCCTCCATGGCCTATCTCAACGCCAGCGATCCACGCACCATCAAGCTGATGTACAAGGCGCTGCTGCAATGGGGCTTCAAGGGACAACGCCTGGGCCACCGACTGGCCAAACGATTCAAGTTGATCGGCAACGGCAAACGCCCCAAGGCCACCACGGGCAAACCGAAAATGCAGGAGCATGTGGTCAACTTCGTACGCAAGCCCCTGCCCGCCCACCTGCCGGCGCAAACCATGCGCCAAACCCTGGGGCTGGAGGACGACAAGAACGTCCCCATCCTGCGTAACCCGGCCAAGCTCAACGAAAATACCGACGCCGTGTTCTATTTCCCCGGTTGCGGCTCCGAACGCCTGTTCAGCCAGGTGGGCATGGCAACGCTGGCGATGCTGTACGAAACCGGTGCACAGACGGTACTGCCACCGGGCTATCTGTGCTGCGGCTATCCGCAGACCGCCACCGGCGATGAGAAGAAGGGGCAGGAATTGTCGGTGAACAACCAGGTGCTGTTCCACCGTGTCGCCAATACCCTCAACTACCTCGATATCAAGA